>CAXQBA010000112.1:0-5334 GCA_964221885.1 Luminiphilus sp.
CAATTAAGCTTGTTATAGGTGATGTAAGCGATCCTCTGTGGGATTCCTATGTGCTACTCCGAAGAAGTAGTTTTCGAAGTGAGGATGTGATTACATCATTGCCTTTGACTTTAATTGAATTTGATGCTCAATATATTGATGATCAAGTCCGTATTCACTGGACCACTGAAAATGAGAAAGAACTATCTCATTTTATGATTCAACGAAGTTTTGATGGAATACATTGGTCGGATCTCGCTAGAGTAGAATCAAGTAACCATTCTTCAAATACCATGGAATATTCAAGATCATTTAAGATTCAGGAGAATGGTTGGCAATATTTTCGATTAAAATCTGTCGATAAAGATCATCGATACGAATTAAGTGAAATAAAAGCTTTGCTTTTACCCGATCTAGCTAACGTTCAAATACGTCCAACTCTAGTTCCTAGAGGTCAATTCATTGCCATTGAATCACAAGAGACCATCGATAATGTCAGTATTTTAAGTCATGACGGAAAGGAGATCCATTCAGGTTCAGTAGAAAGTGCTAACCGACATATTGCAAGCCTTCCTGTTGGTCATTATATCATACAGGTTAAAAGCCGTGGAGATATTCTTTCACAGAGGATCACAATCTTTTAATTGTCTGAATAAGTATACTGTTACTTATCGGATCAGACTCACTTGTCCTCTAATCGTAGTCGCTGTCGCATCACTTTGTCGTTGAAATGTCAATACATAAATATATACTTCGGTTGGTTGCGGAATGCCTCCAAGGGTTCCATCCCAACCACCGTTAGGCAGTTCATCTCCGTTATATACTTCTTGACCAAAACGATTATAGATCCTGAATAGCATGATACTAGATGCATCTAAATTGACTGGACGGAACAGATCATTCAATCCATCTCCATTTGGAGTAAATGCATCAGGTATACCTTTATAAGGAGTTTCAACAGTCAAGTATAATGTATCATAGTCAAAACAGATCAAACCTTCTGAGCTTAAAGAAGCTTCAATGACAAAAACATATTCACCATCTGAATCCGGAGTTACAAATGTATTGTTTTGAGTCGAGTCGTCAATATTGGCATTATCAGGTCCAGTATAAGTCCATAAAAATGAGGTATTACTAGTGTCTGAGACCCCACTGAATAGAAAAGCGTTATCACCAAGACTTATGGCATCAGATTGTAGACCTACTGTATTGATATATGCGTTTAAATTTGGAAATAGCGGGGCAACAATCTGAGTGCTTACTGAATCTGAACAACCGTTTTGATTTGTAACGATAACTGTATAAATCCCTTCTGCTAAATTGTTGATCAACGCAGTGGTATTTCCATTCGACCATTGGTATGTAAATGACAAACCACCTGTTGGAATAGCCTGCAAAGAACCGGTTGGTACTCCATCACAATCTAATAGAATTGATATAGAGTCAATGACCACACTGATGGCTTCTGCACTAGCAAGGGTAACACTTGTACTATCGGTACAACCATTACTATCAGTAACAGTGACAGTATATGAGCCATCAGTAGCTGATAGAATAATAGCACTTGTATCCGTAGAACTCCATTGATAGGTATATCCTGGCGTACCACCTGAGGATGATGCATAAATCGTACCATCGGAAGAACCGATGCAACTTGGGTTAGAAAAAGAATCAATTAAAGAAACAATGGGTGATGGTTCAACCAATGTAATGTTAGCAGAGTCTAAACAGGAAATAAGATTACTATTTGTAGTTGAACTGATCACTTGAATGCTGTCAATAGCCACCGATGGATCTGTTCCAATACCATCATCATTATTCGTCCAGTTAATACCGATACGAACTGCCGGATTGTTTTCACATGATACGGGCAATGTAGCTCCATATAATGTCCATAATCCTTGTCCTGAACCGCAAGTTGGTGACTTGATGCTAGCTGTAAGTTGCGACCAACCAGAGCCATCATTATACCAGACGGACGCATTGTCGGTCAGACCACTACCATTGGCAATAAAATGAAATGAAAGATCTAGATCAGTGAATCCAACTGTGGAAAAGGGTGGGGATTCAGCTCTCATATTTGTCTCAGGGCAAAATAAAATAGGACAGAGTCCACCTGCGTCATATGCTGCTCCACCAAATGGATTAAATACACTCGTTATATGCAGGCTTCTATTCGTTCCTCCACTGGTGCCGCAAGCACCAACTGGCATACCAGCTTCATCACTATCCACTTCCCAAAAGTTATTGTCACTACCATTCGTTCCGGTAGGAACATTCAAGGTCCAGTTGTGCGTACCATCAAAATTTTCAGCATAAATCAGGTTTTGAGTCGTTCCACCAGAATTTAACGAAAAAGTATCCGTAGCGATCAGTGTGTAGTTACCAGCAGGAAGATTACAAATACTATCCACATCTGTTAGTCCATTCGACCAAGACAGTTGTAGAGGGTTGCCAGAGCCACCCGTAATTGTGGATAGAATGCATCCCGTTGAATCACCAAAACAGCGATTATTGATACCTTGTAAGGTAATATTCAGAGGTGGATTCGATGAACAATCAGCATTCAGTGTTGTACAATTGGCTGAACCAGCATTGGAAAGGGGACATGCACTACCTGTCCCGTCATTAGCCCGAACCAGGATTGTGTAAGGTGTATTTGAAAGAAGTGATGAGACGGTTGCCGATAATGTTAAACCTGCATTGATCCAAGTTGTTCCGCCATCTAAGGAATATTCATAATAGCCCGTAGGTGGTAGTCCGATATCTGACCAACTGAAACTCAGACTTGATACCGTTGCACTATCACATGTGACGGTTGGTGTGGCAAGACCTGCTTGGGTAACGATCTGTATCGAATCTGAATACGCACAAACACCATCAGTGACCAATGCTTGAAAGATCGTATTCGCGTTGATCGTTGCATTTGGGTTTTGAATATTGGGATCATTCAACCCTAGACTAGGTGTCCATGTGTAGGTTGGCAAACTATTTACTTGTTCGAATCGGAATGAAGTGTTTGAAATAGTGTTTGTAGTAGCATTCGTAGTGGGAGGTACATGCCCATTCGTTCCTGTTGCATTTTCTATACCGATTGTCAAGCTTGAGAATATTCCACTTGGTGTGGCATTCGTCACATGTATATCAATCGTATTACTGGATTCATATAAAATAGCCTGAACAGTCTGATTACCACTGTTGGACGAATAAGGTGGAACATTGATGAAATTTATGATCAACTGTCTGTTAGGGGCGGTACCTGTCGTAAAGTAATTGATGGTACCACCTGCACTAGGATTACAGTCAGTCCAACACAAGGCAATAAGATCATTCGGTGTAAAAGGATCGGGGATAATTTGTCCATTACAACAACCATTCGGTGCAGCTAGGTCAAAGCTTATAAAACCATTACTACTGATCACAAAAGATGTGTAGTCATTACAATAAAAGTTAAAGTTGAAACCTATCGGTAAACTAGATGTCACAGCATCATCTGATAAGCTAACGGACGTTCCTGATCCAGAAATCGGACTGAAGGGTATATTTGATACGATGTAGGCGTCACATTGTGATGGTGCTAAGGTATCACTAAGCACAGCACCCAGCGTTGTTGTCTGGCCAACACATACTGTATCAGGTGTTGCCGACATGATTAGGTCAATATCATTGAAAAATAAAGTCATCGTATCAGACATACTACACAATGCCCCATATTGATAATCAACAACGATCTGAATAGAGTCACCTGGATTTGTAGATGCCAGAGTAGGTATCACAATAGATGGGTTTCGAGAGGTGGCACCATTAATAACAGCACTGGGGCCACTGATTTGATACCAGTTGTAATTCGAAGAACCTAAACTTGTAGATGGAATACTATCAGCATCGACCTGAAAAGACTCCCCCGAACACACCTGACGATCATTCAACTGAACACCTGGAACGATCACTCTGAAAAAAGCTTGATCAAAGCAACTACTGTCTGAAAATCCACCGGTGTAAATATCATTCTTCAGACCAAGTGTGATGTCATTAACTCCAATATTCGATAGATCAGGTGTGATCAAAGCATATATTTCTATACTATCTTGTTGTGGAGCCAAAGGATAGGTTTGAAAAATACTGTAATTACTAAAGTAACTATTGATGTTGGTAAAGGGTCCGAATAGCGATAAGGTATCGTTCGGTTTTCCAGAACTTCCAAGGAAGATACCCAATGTGTTATTAGGACAAACTAAATAGGTGTTTAGTCCATTTAAGGTATCCACGATATAACCTTGATTGCCAAATGCAGTGGGTAGCGTATCGGCTCGGAAAGGTATGTCACATGGACATGCTACAGAACCAGAACCAATGTTTTGAGTACTGAAGATATTGGTTGCTACATTTGCAAAATTTGTGACCATTAGAATGTAAACCTCTCCTTGTATCGCATTAGGTATTGTAACTTGCTCCTGTGAAACCACAGAGTAACTGCAATCAGCCACATCACCGAAAACCCCTCCAGTTCCCATAGAATCACATGCCTGAATTGCACTATTCATATTGGAAAATGGCCCCCAAAGAATAAAATCTATATCTACGTTGGCTGTATTGGTCAAAGTGAAATCTATTGAACCCGTTGATTCGATCGTTAAACTGAAAAACGTTGGATTGCCTTGTGTTCCTAGACAATCATAGTTCGGGCCTACAGGTGCTTGTGGACCAGATCCAGCTCCTGTTCCATCAAAATTAGCTGGATATTGTGCAATACCACTGCAAAAAGGACTTAAGTTAGATTGTCCACAATTCGATGACTGTGCATTAGTCCATTGAGTAATGCATATCAAGATGAAAAAGATAATAGCATTTCTCATTGGTTAGATTTTGATGAATGGGGTAATGGATTTTTTTTCTTTGATGAGTCGTTCCTATTCTGGGATGTTTTATCAGCTGCTTTTAACTGTTGAATACGCTGTTCAATTACTCGGAGAGATTGTAAGTATTTACCATATGTCTCTGCATTAGAAGGTAATTCTTCTTTCATTTGGCTCAGAATCCGTTCAATTTTGCTTTTATCATCGATCCACTGTTCAACTGTCTTTATGTTCTGTGTGTGATTGACTTGATTCGTTGTTTTGCTTTGTAATGGACAAGTTGAACAATCATCTTTTTTTGTTTCATCAGCTTGTTTATTTTGAAGTTGATCCAGATCGATCTTTTTGAGGTGACTTTTTTGTTGGATCAGCAGGTTAACCTGTTGTTGGTGTGTATCAGATTGAGCTTGTGCGAAAAAAGAACAGCTCACGATGATACTTATTGTAATGATTTTGATCATGCTTTTGTGATTTTCAGATCGGAAGAGCGTCGTGTAGG
>CAXQBA010000113.1:0-2934 GCA_964221885.1 Luminiphilus sp.
AGAGTATGTCTTGAGGATCCATCTCGATCCATTCATATGATAATTGGCTCGCTCTTCGATGATTCCAAGATAAGTATCAATATCTGCTGCGTCTATGTTTCTATTTTTTAATCCTTCTCGAGCAATAGGAATTAATATCTCCTTGGCAAGATCACGAGCTGAAATTTTCTCATTATCGATCCATGTAAATTTTGAATCCAAG
Organism: Luminiphilus sp.; assembly: GCA_964221885.1. GTDB lineage: Bacteria > Bacteroidota > Bacteroidia > Chitinophagales > Saprospiraceae > Aureispira. The sequence goes on from CAXQBA010000113.1 coordinate 203, forward strand.
CCAGCCCGACAACTTTTCATGAAGTTATCCCGAGCGTCATCGAAACTCATATTGTTACGAATATCACTATAGTGTAAACGCATACCCTCCATGGCACCGATCCAGAAAGCAGTATTGGCCATTTCATCAATGACGGTTGGTCCTGCACCCAATACTCTATTTTCAATACGAAGGTGTGGCTTTCCATTGGAACTTATACCATAGCAAGGTCTATTCCAACGATATACCGTTCCGTTATGAACTTGTAAGGCTTTCAATTTGGGTGTAATCCCTTTTTTGATCTGTTCCAACGAATTTTGTTCGATTTCTGCACCTAAAAGAATTCGATAGCGAAGGATATCCTCTTTATAGATCTCAAGTATTGATTTATCCAACCATTTATTTCCGAAGTTGACACGAGCACTTTTTTGTCGTAAATGGTCTTTGGTGCGTCGATTATCGATAGATTGTTGAAAAAGAGCAATCCTGGTCTCATGCCACAATCTATGACCAAAAAGAATTGGCGAATTGGTACACATCGCTAATGTAGGTCCTGTAATTGCCTGGGCTATATTATACATTTTGACAAATTCGTCAGGACGAACTTGTAAATGAACTTGAAAACTGGTATTGCACGCTTCTAAGAGTGGAGAATCATGACGGATGTTAAGTTCATCAATTCCACTCAGTTTTAATTTATAGTCAGACCCTCTGGTATTTTTTAGGGCGGTCATCAGTGCATGGTATCGCTCCATTGGTGTCAGCTTGTCAATGTTGACATCAAATTTTCGAATAGAAGGTAGAATTCCTGTTAGTAGGATACGTGAGTCGTGTTTATTTGCTACAACTTCTAATTCGTCCAAATATCCACGCAGCTCTTTTTCCATGTCAGAAAAAGCTGAACCCTTGAACTCTCTAGGGGAGAGGTTCATTTCTAAGTTGAATTGGGCTAGTTCAGTGGTAAGCCAATCGGGATGAAATTCGGCCAGAATATCCATGGCCTTGTAAGAGGGTTTATAATAGCGATTGATCAAACACATTTCCTGCTCAGCACCAATACGAATGGTTTCGTCCTCGAACCAATTATTAGTAAGCATGTATTCAAATGCCTCTACATCATTGAGAAGTTGACGAACAAACTTTTGAAGATACTTCGGACTTTTAGAGGATATTAGATCTACTTTCTGATCGCCCATACCACTTTACTTTTCAGGTTATTTGTAACGATTTATTAACAAGCTAAGTAAAATATCTACGTATTTCACACAAATTGGTTAAAAATAACGTGAAAAATTAGATCAGTTTTTTTTCAATATCTACTGGGATATTACCTGAAAGGATGTACGACGATTTTGTTGATGTTCATCCTCTGAGCAATCTGTACATTTACAAACATTTGTTGGCTTGGTCTCCCCATATCCTTTTGCTTCAAGTCGAGTTGTGCTGATACCTTGTTGAATCAAGTAGTCAACAGCTGCTTGTGCTCTTCGTTGTGATAGGTTTTGATTATAAGAATTACTGCCTCTACAATCGGTATGGGATCCTAGTTCAATCTGTATTGATGGGTTGTTTTTTAGAAGAAGGACCAATGAATCTAGAGTAGGTTTGGCGTCATCTCGAATGTAGGATTCATCAAGGTCATAATAAATGTTATCCAGGACAATCTCTTGGTTCAATTGTATCTTTTCTAGAATGATCTCGACATACAAGGTTGTATCTCTGTCTAGTGAATCTGTAGAGATATCTAACGTATTGATTGTATTGAGTGCACTGAAATATCCTTTTTTAGAAACATTTATATCATAGGTTTGTTGCTGCTTTAAGTCACTGAAAAAGCTTCCATCGATATCGGAACCGATGATAAAGGAGGTGTCATTTGAGGTAATATCCAAAGATGAACCCATGAGTGGAACCTTTACACCTGTATCATCTAATGTAAAGACATATCCTTCCAGCCGTATTTGGTATCCTTTTTTTGCTGTATCTTCTTCAATAGGCGTTGGTGAAAAATACGTAAAAGCAAAAATATCATCACCACCTTTGCTACTTAATCGGTTGGTACTGAAGAACCCAGATTGTGAATAAGCATCACTTGTAGAGTCATTTCGAATGATAAAAGAAAAATCATCACCACCAGAATTTATGGGAGCTTTTAGATTTTCTACTGCTTGCCAACGCCCTGTTTTCTTTACACTTTTAAAAATATCTAATCCACCCATTCCAGGATGTCCATCTGAGGAGAAAAACAAACTGTCCGCAAATACAAAGGGAAAGACCTCATTTTCTCGAGTATTGATCCGGTTTCCCATATTCATTGGTTTAGACCAACCGTATGTTTCATTTTTTAATTTGATGCTGTAGTAAAGATCAAAGCCACCGAATCCATTCGGATCATCTATGGCAAAAAAGAGTAAAGTGCCATCATCAGAAAGATGCGGATGTAGCACGTTGAACGTATCGACGCCAAGATCTATAGCTTTTGCTTCTCCGTAGGTTGATCCTTCTCGAACAGCCATCATTAGACGGCAGTAATCAGCTTTCTTTTTTTTGTTGTCGCTACCGCATTCGTTGTATATGATAAAAGAAGTATCTTTTGGAGCGGTTATGTGACTTTGGTGAAATACTGTATTGATAGAAAAAGGAAGTTTTCGATCATCCATTTCAGGTAGACTAACTGCATATAGATCAAAGTAACTCTTATTGGTCCAAGTATATACATCTCCTTCATTGCTCGATCTTTCAGAGGTGTATAT
>CAXQBA010000114.1:0-4242 GCA_964221885.1 Luminiphilus sp.
CATAAAATAATTCATCTGACGAATCAATTACCTTTCTATTTAATTCAAATAAACGATTGTACTCAATTTCACTTTCCTTCTTTTCAGTAATATCACGGACAATTGATTGAGTACCAACGACCATCCCATCCTCAACTATTGATGTTGCTCGAATTTCAAGCCATAAGCTTGTTCCATCTTTTCTCAAACCACCACATTCATACGATTGAATAGATCGTTTCTGTTTAATACCACTGGATAGTATGCTCATATCGGACCCATCAGGCGATTTGATAAGATCCTCTATATACACATCGTTCATCTCAAACGGCTCGTATCCAAATATGTCTAAAAAGCGACTGTTGTAAAATGAAATTTTACCACTTAGGTCATACTGAATCAAGGCATCATTAATATTATTGACAACCGATTGATATTTATCTTTTGATTCAATTAACTCAAACTGATATAACTCTCGTTGAATTTCTGTCTCAACCCGTTTCACAACAGATTTTAGAATATTTTCTTTGAATGTGTAATCATTAATTGGTTTAATATCCATGATGGCTATTAAACCAAAAGCAATATTATTCTTAAAGAGAGGCACGCCAATATACGACTTGATACATAACTCTTGTAGGTCGGTATCTTCAGGAAAAATAGATTGAATATCATCTCGATAGGTTCGAAGCATATTTCCTACAACAGTCTGACAAGGTGTACCTTCAATACTGTATTGCATATTATCTATTATGGTACCATTTTTTGCATTTCCGATGGATCGGATTGATTGTATCTCGGGTAAAAACTCTCCAATAAATGCATGTTTTACATCCAATAATTTACATAGAAGTGAACACAAACGCATCGGATAATCCTTGCCACCAGGTTCATTCGCTAATGTTAACATGGACTGCATGGTCAAATCAGAAATCTTACGTTCCGTAATATCAGAAATTATTGAAATGGTACCAATAAACTCATTGTTGGAATCAAACTGTGATGAGGTATTCATCTCAAGCCAAATTTCATTACCATCGATGCGCTGAAATTTGATCTCCTTATATGATGTTTGTTGGAATTTCTTACTCTTTTTAGACTGTTTTTTGATTATATCAAAATCAACCACTGGAAAAACATCCATGATGAACGAATCGATAAAGTTTTCATCTTTTACAGCCATGATCGTATTAAAACTTGGGTTGACCATTTGAACTATTCCATTCTGATCTGTAATGATCAGTCCTTGGGCCATCTTTTCGAAAAGAGATCGATATTTCTGTTCTGATTCGGCAATTTTGATCTCGGCTAACTTAAGGTCAGTAATATCTGTACCATAGCCGATAACATAACGAATAGCCCCTTCTATGTAAATAGGATAAAATCTACGGAATAAGTATTCAGGTTGATTATCCTTTACAAATTCTTGGATCCAGCTTACTTGTTTCCCTGTTTTTACAGCTTTATTAAATAATTTCCTACGACGATCTGCCTCGGTAAAGGCTAACCCTTTCATTTCGAAATAATCATAATCCGTTTTACCTATAATCCAGTTTCGAATTTTCTCATCTTTAATGGCTTTGGTATTCAGAAACTGATATTTATGATCTCGATTAAAAACGGCTATATCAATAGGAATATGGGTCATTACATCTCTAATAAAGGCTGCATTGGACAAATTTTCCTCCATAATAGCCTTTTTTTCATCTATATCAGTTGCTATGATCAACACGTGGTCATTATCTTGCCCCATGTGAGACATTCGTAATCGAAACCATCTGTATTTATTCTTATTTCTAGATTTATCAAAAATAATTTGAATCTCGAAATCAATATTGACCCTATTTTTAGCTTGTTCGTAATGATTGAAAAAACTGGTCTTATCATAGAAATTAAGAACCTTGTCAATTGACAGTAATTGATCATTATTTACGGACTTGCTGCCAAAAGTTCTATTTTGGTAAATAATTTCACCTTTATTATTCAAAATAAAAATATAATCTGGTGAAGTTTCGTTGATCGATTTCAACATAACCTCACTATCTTTCAATGCATTACTAATTAAATGCCGCTTTGTATCATCAACACCATAGATATTGATGTAATCATTATTGATAAATGGTGTAAAATACAACAAGTAAAAAACATCCCCTACCTCAAAAACTTCTGATATCACTTCATCCTTTTCAATGGCAACATCAAACATGTCATAGAATGAATCGATGACATCTTGTTCACCTTTTTGAAGATTATTCAAAAACATGGTTCCCATCTTGTTGGAGAAGATAACTTCCTTCTTGGTGTTTAGCCTTAAAACGGGATTTGGATTCTGATTCGGGAACATGGCTAGATCAAGTACCTCTTTGGTACGTTGAACTACCTTAGACTCAAGTTCAATATTTAATTTACTCAATTGAACATTTACGTCATATAATTCTTTGGCTTTTTCTTCAAGGATCTTCTCAGCTTGTTTTCTTGCTGCTCGCTCCCTTTTTATTGCCCGTTTTAATATGTCTAATTCATCTGGCATTATGACGCAGTAGAAAAATTAAATTGAACTTTAGAACCATCATCTGTTAATTTTTCTACATCAAACGTTACATTTTCACCAAAATGTTTAATTGTTCCTTTAACGAGACCAACCGCAAAGTCCGACATTTTTCTTGAAGAGTAATAAACCATTACCAATGAAGTATCTGTATGTTCGACAATGTCAAAACGCGGAAGCTCAGCATCTGGGTATAGCTTTAAAACTTCAGGATGTATGTAATTATCAATGGAACTTAAAAAAGAAAACGTCGATGTCTGTTTTTCAAAGAAAACTGGATACGACGATAGGAGAATATCAAAAAAGTGAATGCCATAAGCTTCTAGAAGAGTCGAAATATCAATGCCAGAATGATTGGATAATGATACTACCAAACTGACCATTTCCTCATGGGAATACGTGCCAACAGCAGTATAAACACCGTCTGAAATGGAGTCCTCTATTACTTTATCTAAAACTGAATCGCCAAACTTTTCTTCGACCATCTCTAAAAACTCTGTAAATACAATTCCTTTCATAGCTGATTATAGTGTATAATTTAAATGTTAATTGGTCCATGATTTTACGAAAATCATTCTAAAATGTGACATTTTAGCCAATGAAAATAAACACTTAGACCATTATACAATCAAGATCTAGTTTTTTATTTGATTTCTTTTTGTTTTGCCGTATTTACAAAAAGAATATTACCCACCGAATCATACCCTTCAAACATATCAGCTCCTTTGTCCTCAATCGATTTATTTCTAAATCCAAGGATGGTAAGGTCAGCAGTTGAAGAACGTTTGTTGATAATACTCCTTACCCCAACTTCACTGCGGCGGTCAATCAACTCAATATTATTAGAAGAAATAGGTAAACGTCCTGAACGGATCAGTTCTAATAACTTATTTTTTTCATTCTCTAGCTCGCGTTCTGGGTATACTGCAAAGATCTTGATATCCGCACCAGACCAATCTGCATGACCTTTTAGAATGTAGGCCAATAATATCATAAGGTTTGCATTTTCATAATCATTTGAAGTGATCCACAAATGAATTTCTTTACGTAACCCAAATCCCTTTTCGGTAGTACATAGAATCATCAGATCAAAGTCGATCGACTTGATCAAATGGTAATTATCGATAATCTCCTTTAGATTCTCTGGTGTTTGTTTAGAATATTCCAAGAGCAATAAATTATTCGCTTTTCCAGATATACCTGGAAACTGCATCACTTGGGCAATCGCTGAAGTGGTTGATGGTGTTACCATTGTATCGATATAAACATTTGATCGCGTTTTTTCAGCGTCCTTAATAAGCCTTTCCTTCAACATCTGTGCTTCAATAGCAGATGATCGAGACAAAAACCCATCGATTTGGTGAATATAGGTTCCAAAACCATATTTCTGAGAGAGCCATCGCAAAAGATCAAAAGCAGCGATTCGTTTCATTGAATCCTTAGAAATGCAAATAATAGATGGTCTCCATCCAGTATTAGCCTCTTTTTCAGCTTTTTGAAGAAATACTTGAAGTTGTCGTGAGGTTTGAAAGATCACACCCTGAAAAATAGCAGATAAATTCTTTTTATCATCGTTGGTGGCTCCAATACCAATATATACCAGTATCAATAAAATAACCGAAATGATGGCATAACCTGAATTCATCCAGAACATAAGACCAAAACACATCAATGCACCTATCAGTGAAAAGAGATCGGAAGAGCGTCGTGTAGGG
>CAXQBA010000115.1:0-2545 GCA_964221885.1 Luminiphilus sp.
GCTGACATACGAAACCTTTTTATCAAAAGACAAAGGAATGATCATCAACAGTACTGAAATATCCAAGATCAGATACAAATACTGTGTCATTATTTAAAGAATTTTCTAGGTACAACTAAAAGCCCGAAACACGTACCTTTTTCTTTGAAACGATTTTTATGATGGACTTTATGTGCTTTACGAATGGCTTTGAAGTATGGACTATTAATGTTATCAAACCATTTAAATCGTCTATGAATCAAGACATCATGAACCAGAAAATAAACGATGCCATAGACAGCAATCCCGAAACCAAAACCAACAGATGCATGATTACCATTCATCATACCTAACATGATACATAACCATGAGGGGATCGCAAATATTAAGAAAAATGAATCATTTTTTTGAAAGGTGTAACCTGGCTCAGGCTGATGATGATCCTCGTGCAAAAACCATAATACGCCATGCATGAGGTATTTGTGGACAAACCACGCCATAAATTCCATCGCACAAAAGGCACTAACCAAGAAAAAAGTAAAAGTTATTATATTCATACCCATGAAAGAAGACTAAAGAATATCACCCAAATAAAAAATAAATTAAATGCTAATTTGTTCAAACTTTCCATTTTATGCACATAAAAGTACGAAAAAATGGCACAAAAAATACCCCAACAAACATAATTGAATATAGGAATATCGCCTCCTTCCCATTGCCAGAAGTCAAATCGGATAGCAACAGGTTCCAAGACATAATCAAAAAGTACACACAAAACACCTGCTAGAATGGCAATCAACCACTTTGGTGACGTGCGGAGAAAAAACTGTACAACTGAGGTGCTTGCTAATACAATACAGAACCAATTCAACCCAAGTACAAGAGGAACACCCAAAAGTTTGGGACCAAGTTCACTTCCGTATTCATAGGTTCCAAATAGCCAACCTGTATTTACACCAATGATCTCAACCGTCATTCCTCCTATATAACATAGCAGAAACGTGGAAAAAAGATCCGACATGTTTTCTACATAAGTGTACACAAGAATCGAACAGATTAAAATATTCAATCCAGATAAGCCCATAGGTTGAGGATACATAGTGAACAAGAGAAAACCTATTGTGTGAAACACTAATAGGAAAAAGAGAAAATAAGGCCGTATTAAGTGGATCATTTTAATTTAATTTTTCTACAATTTTTGCCGACAGTAATGACAAAGGAATACCTCCTCCAGGATGAACAGTACCACCACAAAAATACATATGCTCATAGGAACTCGACTTATTAGGATGTCTTGTCAATGCTGCTAACTTTTTGTTTTGTGATGCACCATATAATGCCCCTAAATATGAACCCGTGTCATTTGCTATTCCATTTGGTGTCCAAATATGTTCTGCCATCATCGATGATGCTACATCTATCCCCAATTTAAGTTTGATACGTTCTTGAATTTTTTGTCGGATCCGATCGATGACTTCTTGGTCTAATAATGAATCATCAGCTGGTACATTGATCATAACAAACCAATTCTCACAACCAGGTGGTGCATCATCCGGCTTACATTTAGAGCTGATATGGATGTATATTGTTGGATCATCAGGTATTCTTTTACCTTTAAAGATCTCTCTAAACTCGTTCTTATAATCATCACTGAAAATAATATTGTGAAGTCCAAGTTTAGGGTGTTCACCATGAATACCCCAATAGAAGATCAAGGCAGAAGAAGAACGTTCCTGACGTTTATATTTTTTGAATAACGATTGATCCCAAATGATATCTTTGTAAAATGTCAAGTGATCCATAGCACAAACCAATCGATCAAACTGAAAGGATGAATTTTGAGTTTCAATCTCATATTTTTTCCCTTTACGCATACAAGATTGAAGATGCTGATTCGACATCACTTTTAGACCAACATCATCTGCTAAACGTTGCAACGCACGAATAATTCCTCGCATACCTCCCTCAGGAAAAAAGGTACCAACATTCTGCTCTAAATGAGGAATCATACTCAATATAGCAGATGCTGTATATGGATTAGATCCATTGTACGTTGCATATCGGTTAAAAATCTTTTGTAGTCGTTCAGATTTTAATTTTCGTCGATTGAAACGATCCAAAGAAGTAAAAACAGCAGATGTCATTAACCTTGGCAAGGCCTTGATCAATTGAATCATAGGCCATGAAAATGGTCTGTGAATAGCATTTTCAAGAAAAAAAGTACCCACTGATCTATAATGTCGTTCAGAACGATCTAAGTACTTATCAACTCGAGTTACATCTAGTCCATGATGCGTCAACTCATTGCGTAGCTTTTCTCTATCTGTATAAAATACAATAGGTTCTTCATCAAAAAAATAACGACAACTCTCTGTATGTTTGGTGTATGGTAGATAATCGGACAATTGCTTTCCGTACAGAGCAAATAATTCTTCCAATAAGTGTGGCATCGTAAATAACGAAGGTCCCATATCAAATCGGTAAGAGCCAATTTTTTTTTCAGATAGCTTGCCTCCAACCTCTTTGTTCTTTTCAAAAACAAAGATCGGAAGAGCACACGTCTGAA
>CAXQBA010000116.1:0-5887 GCA_964221885.1 Luminiphilus sp.
GTCCCTCTCGCAAACCCAGATTCCAAGAGTTGCCATGCCAAGATATGACTCTTGGGGTGAGATATTGACTTGGTCTCTTCAAGAAAATGTACCCGGTCAGTTCCCATATACGGCGGGAGTCTTCCCATTCAAACGCAAGGGTGAGGACCCTACTCGTATGTTTGCTGGTGAAGGAAATCCTGAACGAACAAATCGACGATTTCATTATGTTTCAAAGGGAATGCCGGCACATCGTTTATCAACGGCTTTCGACTCTGTGACATTATATGGAGATGATCCGGATTATCGACCAGACATCTATGGGAAAGTAGGAAATTCCGGGGTTAACGTTTGTTGTCTTGATGATGCAAAAAAATTATATTCAGGGTTTGATCTTTGTGCTAGCAGTACATCGGTTTCTATGACCATTAACGGTCCTGCTGCTACCATGTGTGCATTTTTCATGAATACTGCCATTGATCAACAGTGTGAGATCTACATTAAAGAAAATAAATTAGAAGAACTTGTTGAAAAGGTCAAAAAAGATAAATTTGATGCCAAAGGGCATCCACGTCCTGTGTATGACGGTGAATTACCTGAAGGGAATAACGGACTAGGTCTTTTATTACTTGGGTTGACAGGTGACGAGGTACTACCTAATGATGTCTACCAAACATTGAAAGCCAAAGCGCTGAATCTAGTTCGAGGAACTGTCCAAGCAGATATTCTAAAAGAAGATCAAGCACAAAACACATGTATTTTCTCAACAGAATTTTCGCTTCGACTCATGGGTGATGTACAACAATATTTCATCGACCATGCTGTTCGAAACTTTTATTCAGTCTCTATTTCTGGTTATCATATAGCGGAAGCAGGTGCTAACCCAATAACACAACTTGCTTTCACCTTGGCTAATGGATTCACATTTGTTGAATATTACCTTTCCAGAGGCATGGACATCAATCAATTTGCTCCAAATTTATCATTCTTCTTTTCGAATGGTATCGATCCCGAATATGCCGTAATTGGCCGGGTAGCTCGACGTATTTGGGCAAAAGCTATGCGTGAAAAATATGGAGCAGACAGCCGTTCTCAGAAATTAAAATATCATATTCAAACCTCGGGTCGTTCACTTCATGCTCAAGAAATATCATTCAATGATATCCGTACTACCCTACAGGCATTGTATGCCATTTATGATAACTGTAATTCATTGCATACCAATGCATATGATGAAGCAATAACCACACCTACTGAGGAGTCTGTACGTAGAGCTATGGCCATTCAGCTGATTATCAATCATGAATTAGGCTTAGCAAAAAATGAAAACCCCATGCAAGGTTCATTCATTACCGAACAACTGACTGATTTAGTAGAGGAAGCTGTTATGGTTGAATTTGATCGTATCACAGAACGAGGTGGTGTACTTGGTGCCATGGAAACAATGTACCAACGTGGTAAGATCCAAGAGGAAAGTCTGTATTACGAAACACTGAAACATACTGGTGAATTCCCTATTATCGGTGTAAACACATTTTTATCTAAAGAGGGTTCGCCAACCGTCATTCCAGATGAGGTCATTCGTGCTACAAAAGAAGAAAAAGAAGCACAGATCAATACATTGGATATGTTAAAAAAACGCAATGAATCGATCATTACATCTCAACTTAGAGAACTACAAACGGTGGCTTTGCAAAATGGAAATCTCTTCGAAAAATTAATGGAAGCTACAAAATATTGCTCACTGGGTCAGATCACAGCAGCTTTGTATGATGTAGGTGGAGAATATCGAAGAAATATGTAACGGTATAAGAGTTCGTTGAACAACCTTTCTATCTAGACCGTATCATCGAGTAATCTTACGATCCGTTTTTCATTTAACATGAAAAAGATCGAACCGGCAATGACACCTATCGAATTAAAGAGAATATCTAGAATTTCTGGATCTCGATATGTTGCTGTTAGATATTGAGCTATTTCAAGACCGAATCCAAACAACAGGCAATATATAAACATCCATATGTAATGATTTACTGAAATAGAGCCTTTTAGCGTACGTATTGTTACGAGAAGAATCAAACTGTACAAAAAGTAGGCTATAAAATGAGATAATTTATCCAATTTAAAAACACTCGCCCAAATACTATGTGATAATTCACTACGCTCAATGTACTTCATTCCGGGTCTAAATGGCATAAATTTTCCATCGGGAATAGCATCAACGGTAGACTTATCACAAATTAAAATTCCACCTAACTCGTAGGGAGTATCAAACGATCTGTTTTCTGGATAACTGTGATAAGAGCTTTCCGTCAAATATTGATGTTTAATACCATTTTCCAATTTAAATACAGCAGGTCGATTCGCTACTTTGAAATTATCTCCCTCTTTGGGTTCCATTCCTGAAGATATCTCCCATGTGAAATTATTATCCAACAATGATGGTGCCAATGAAAGGAACGAAAGTAGGATTGTATAAAATACAGCAGCAGGTATAAGTAAGGATCTAGACACTATGTAATAAGATCGAATTGCATTAAATGATGTAGAGCATGTTTATAATGAATATACACCCATTCTGACTTATTTAAATCTCCACAAAGTGGATGCCATGTCGTTAAAGTTGGGTTTGATTCAAAAAGATCAAAAAAACCGTTCACCATTTTATTAAGGACATCCATAGACACATCTAATGATGGAAATCGAGTTGGCAAGGGCTTCTCTAATCCTTTTATTTTTACGTTTTTGACAAAGGGATGTTGTTCTATGATCAACTTTTTGAACATTTTCTTTTCATATTCTATGTTTCTTGTCTCTGGTGGTTTAATTTTTCCTACACTAAAAAGATATAGTGAACTAAGGTGTTCTACCATTTGTTGGCCTGACATGATCCCCCATGATGGAGAGGTATCTGCGTTCAATTTACTCAGAATTGTAAATTGTCCTTGCTTTAAAAATCTGATTTGTTCGTTCAAAGAGATAATATTATCGCCAATCATTGATTATTTGAGCCACTTCCTCAATATAGGGATCCTTCTTTAGCGATTTGAACCAATTTTCCATACTTTCCAACTTGAGGGTGTCATCTTTGTATTGAGATTGATCAGCCTCAAGCAAATGGACATCAAATGTTGAGATTTCCTTTGATATTGCATTAAACGTATCGGCAATCGAGTCAAGTCTATTTTGTTCACGTAGATACAAATCCATATTTAGTGTGTAATATGAATTTTCGCGTAATTCTTTTGTCCACTTTGATCGTTTTTCCAACAATTGTATCGTATTGTTCTGCTCTACCCTTTTTTCACTTTTCTTTTTGATCTTGTCCATTTTCTTGATCGCGTGCATTTCAAATGGTATCTCATTTACCTCTGACCAATTCATTGGGAAATCCTCTTCTTTTTCACCGATCTCTTGATGAGAATAAGGTCCTGGCAAGATGATATCAGGTGTAACACCCAATAATTGAGTTGAACCACCGTTTATGCGGAAAAACTTTTGAATAGTGATCTTAATCGAACCAAGCTCTCCAAACGATTTAAATCTTGATGGAACAACAGCATCTAAATTGAAAAAACGCTGAACGGTACCTTTGCCAAAAGTAGATGGAGCCGTTCCCACTATAATTGCTCTTCCATAATCTTGTAAAGCAGCAGCCATAATCTCTGACGCAGAGGCAGAATATGAATTAACAAGTATTACAAGAGGGCCATCATAAAGTACACTTGGGTCTCTATCTTCCAACGGATAAGGTCTGGAATCTCTACCCTTTACTTGCACGATCGGACCAGATTCAATAAATAATCCACTCATCTCTACAACATCACGTAGCGAACCACCTCCATTGAAACGAAGGTCTATCACGATACCGTCCACCTGTTCCGAAATTAACTTTTGAACTTCCTTTTTGACATCTCTTGAACAACGTCTACCACGAGGATCCTTAAAGTCAGCATAGAAACTTCGAAGGTTGATCAAACCAACCTTGGTATTTGATTTTTTTAGATCAATGATAGCTGATTTAGCATAACTTTCTTCAAGAACAACGACATCTCGCTCAATCTGAATCTCTTTGGTCGTACCATCCGGTTTTTTTACTGTAAGACGAACAATGGTACCCTTTTCTCCTCGGATCATAGGTAGTACATCATCCAATTTCATATCAACGACATCGATGGCCTCTTTATCTTTTTGGGCAACTTTGATAATTAGATCATTAACACCCAATTCACCCTGTCGCCAAGATGCTGACCCTGGTACAATTCGTACAACTTTCACATAACCATCTTCAGATACAAGCTGAGCACCAATTCCCTCTAATTTACCAGAGATTCTAATATTGAAATTCTCCTTCTCTAATGGCGGAAAATATCCAGTGTGAGGCTCTAGTACATTAGCTAATGTATTTAAATAATCAGCTATTCGATCCTCTCTATCCTCTTTTTCAAGATCATTGAACCATCTATCGAATTGTTTTTTGATACGATCTCTTGAAAGCGCCTCTAATTCATCATATGATTTGATCTCAACGGATGTATCTTGCTTTTCGATCGCCTTTTCTTGACGATCTAATTTTGAGCGTAATTCGATCATAGAGCGATACTTCAGAATCTTTGTCCATCTACGCTTCAAATCTTCTTCGGTTTGTACGTATTCGATCTTATCACTATTCGTTTCAATAAATTCATCTTTTTCATAGTCAAAAGGAGATGAAAGTATCTTGTTATAAATACCTCTAACATATTCTATTCGCTTATCCCGAATGATATGTAAGGAATCAAAAAACGAAAAGTCACGCTGAAGCGCATAGTCGTCTAATCGGTATTTATGCTGATTAAAATAATCGATATCCTCTTGAATAAAAAATCGTTTGCCAAAATCGATACGTTTGAGATACATGTCATGCAAACGAAGTGAAATTTCATCATCAATATCCGAGGGTGCATAGTGATTGTATTGCAAACTTTGCAAAAACACATCCATTAACAAAGATTCCTTGTTTGGGTATTCTGTGCTCGGATGAAAAGCAACTAACAGCATCAAGAATAATATGATACCAGACAAAGAAAATAATTTGATAATGTTGGATTTCATGGTCACAATTTTTCTATTCAAATAATAAGGATTAAGAAAGATAAATCTGTACCACGACAGACTTTTTAGCTGCTTCTTTTCTAAAATTAACGTACTTTAACACAAAATCAAAAAATAGAACAAAAGGTTGTTGTTATTCACTAAAAAAAGATACATATGATCATTTATAATGTGACAGTAAAAATCAATAATGAAGTTCACGAAAATTGGCTAGAATGGATGAAGACACAGCATATTCCAGATGTAATGGCTACACAACTTTTCTCCAAACATCAAATGGCACGAGTGTTAGGGCAAGACGAATCGGATGGGATTACATATGCTATTCAATATACTTGTGAGGATATGAAGACACTACAATTGTATTCTAGTTCGTTTGCGCCCGCTTTACAAAAAGATCATCACAACCGGTACGAAGGCAAATATGTGGCTTTTAGAACATTACTAGAGATCGTTGAATAATTACTCTTTATTTTTGCGTTTTGTGTAGGCTTCCCAACCTATTTTGCGATACATTTCAGCACGAAGCTTCGGGTTTTCATCCCTGTAAATACCTCTTCCAACAATCATTACGTCAATACCTCTGCGTACAAATGCTTCATCTGGATGACCATAGCGCTGCCCATGCTTATCACTCTTAGCAGTCAGACTGATACCAGGTGTTAAAAGCATAATGCCAGGATTATTTGGACGATGGGTTTGAGCAACAACACCGAGAACGTATTCACAATTTTTATCAGCAATATCAAGAGCTTTCAATGTATACTTTTTGTCGGTAAGCGTATCTTTTGTTGACATTTCAGCAACAATGATC
>CAXQBA010000117.1:0-17778 GCA_964221885.1 Luminiphilus sp.
GTTTTAATTCGGTAAATATAAATCGCCTCTTTATCCTCATCTTCATAAATACCATCACTTAGATATAGGGGGAATTTCCTTTTGGCTGCACCAAAGAATTCATCATACGAGATGATATCACTTAAATCGGGTATAGATGCCTTGAATGGTCTAATTACAGCCATCTTACATTGTTTTCGCAGTATATTTTCAACTTGGGTTTCTCGTTGTATACACAAGATAGAAACTTTATCATTTTGAATGTCAATAATTGCTTCAAGTTTTTAAAAACTGCCGTGAATGCTGAACCAATCTTTCTCGATTCGATTCATTTTTATAGTATATTTGCATAAAATGTTAGACGATGAAAATTCAAATGGTTGATGTGCGCACTCAGTATGAAAAGATCAAAGATCGTATTCATGATCAAATTGATGTGATCCTGTCATCAGGCGCCTTTATTAACGGGCCCGCTGTTAATTCGTTTGAACAACATTTAACTCATTATCTTGAGGCTGCCAAGGTCATTCCGTGTGGGAATGGAACCGATGCATTACAAATCGCTCTTATGGCAATTGATGCAAAACCAGGTGATGAAGTCATTGTTCCAGCTTTTACCTATGTTGCAACCGCTGAAGTAATAGGCCTACTTGGTTTAAAACCTGTTATGGTAGATGTGGATATTGATACGTTTAATACCTCTGCTGAACTGATTGAGCCCTACATAACAGACAGAACGAAAGCCATTGTTCCTGTTCATCTATTTGGCCAATCATGTGATATGGACCCCATAATGAATCTTGCAGAAAAACATCATTTATTTGTTATTGAAGATAATGCTCAATCTCTTGGCTGTACCTATCAATCAAACAGCGGTGGAAAGAAAACAGGTACTATTGGACATATTGGTTGCACGTCCTTTTATCCATCAAAAAATCTTGGAGCATATGGAGATGGCGGAGCAATTTCTACCATGAATGAATCACTAGGTGCTAAATTAAAAATGATCGCAAACCATGGACAGTCAAAAAGGTATTATCATGATCGGATTGGTGTAAATTCTCGCCTAGATTCCATTCAAGCTGCGGTATTAGATATAAAATTAGAAAACCTTGATGAATACAACCAGGCACGTAATAAAGTGGCAGATCAGTATGATTCCTTTTTTTCTGATATATCACAGATAGCCTGTCCAGTACGCTCTATTTCATCAGATCATGTCTTCCACCAATACACGATCAAAGTTCCCCAAAATGATAGAGATGACTTAAAAGCATACCTGGCTGATAAAGGTATACCTTCCATGATCTATTATCCCCTACCACTGTATCAACAAAAAGCATTTCGGCATTTGATTGATGACAAGATCGATCATTTATCGAATACTGCATTATTATGTGAGCAAGTTTTATCGTTACCGATACACACTGAAATGCCACCAACACAAGTTGAATTCATAGCAGATCATGTACGTTCATTTTTTAAATAAAAATAGGCACTACTCAGAGCAGCACCTATTTCAATATCTATAAAATTTGACCTTATCTGAGAAGGATAACTTGACCTCGTATCGTTTGATCTTCTGACTGCCCCCCCAAGTTATACTTAAGCATGTAAATATATCCTTCAGCTGGTTGAGCTACACCATTAAGGGTACCATCCCAACCTCCATTCGGTAAACCGTCTCCATTGTATACAAGACCACCAAATCTGTTGTAAACCTTAAATTCAATGACTTCTGATGATTGTAAGCCTACAGGACGGAATAGATCATTCAATCCATCACCATCTGGTGTAAATGCATCTGGCATACCAGCAAAAATAGCTTCTACATTCAAAACAACAGTTCCTGTGTCAACACAAGCATTCGAATCCTGTGCAGTAGCTGTTATTGTTAAAATGTATGAACCTGATTGAGTAGAGGTTGCCATAGTCTCATGACTGAACAGATCATTAATGTCCACATCTGCAGGTGATGTCCATTCATAAGATACACCTAATGATGATTGATCATTTCCACCTGAAATGAATGCACTATCACCCGTTGTGATCGTTGCAGAAACCTGTGGACTTGTAACAATAAATGGATTAACCGATGGAACAAAAGGTTGTCCGATCGTTCCTGTCTGAACAATGGAACATCCCAATCCATTCGTTATGGTAACACTGTATGGGCCAACCCCAAGAGAATTCGCCACTCTATCCGTACTACCATTACTCCATAGGTATGAGTAGGTTCCTGTAGTATTAACCGCTAGAATACCGATCGGATTAAAGTCACAATCTACAACACCTTGAATCGCTGTAACAGGTACATCGTTTGAATCAACAGGAATACTTGGTGAAACAAAATAACCATTGCCACTCACTGTACATCCATTTGCATCTGTAACAGTTAATCCATATGCATTGGATGCTAATCCAGAAGCTGTAGCTGTAGTCTGAGAACCTGTTGCTGCATCCCATTGATAGAAATAGCCTGGTACTCCTCCATTAGCAGTGATAGAAATAGTACCATCGTCTGTAGAGTCACAACTTACATTCGTAATTACATCCGTTAATATAATCTGAGTCGGCTCAGTTAATGTAAACTGAGATGTTGAACTACAACCATTCGCATCAGTCATAGTAACACTGTAGGCACCAGCTATCAAATTGGTATTTGAAGCTGTTGTAGATCCGTTAGACCATGTCCAGTTATATGGTAGCGTTCCTCCAGTTGAGGATACAAATATGTTACCTGTTGAGTCCCCAAAACAAAGAACATTATTGGTAGAATCTGTCGCTAGATTAATGGCGTCTGGCTCAAGAATTGTTGCACTGATCGTATCGGTACATCCTAAAGAATCTGTTACCGTTACTGAGTAAGTACCTCCGTTCAAGTACACAATAATATCCGTCGTTTCACCATTTGACCATAGATATGTGTAAGAACCAGAACCTCCTGAGTAACTTGTAAAGACAGCACCATTAAGATCACCATTACAGTTATTATCTAATGTGGAATCTACACCCACAGTTAATAACGATGGTTCCGTTACCGTGTAGGCTGATGATGTAATACATCCAGATCCATCTGTAGCAGTCACAGTATAGACACCAGCCGTTAGACCAGTAATATCTTGTGTCGTATCACCATTACTCCATATATAATTAACCCCAGATGATGGGAAATTACAGGCATTTAATGTTCCTCCTGATTGTGTCACCCAAGTTCCTGAGCCATCAGGGTTTCTTGAGAATGATTCTCCATCAATTGGATTTGTAGGTATTGACTCAAAACTACCAACACCTGGAATAGTCACACTGGCAACACAACCTGATAGACCAGCAGTTGGCATAACCCCACCAACAACTGTCCCACCATTTGGTGCCGTATTAGCCGCGGAAGGTGATGAACCAAATTGAACACCCTGAACAAAGGTTCCTGTATTATCGAACATTGCTAAATATTCACCACTATTTGTGAAAATAAGTAGTCCAGAACCACCTGTACCGTCGACAAAACATCCACAATTCTCTGCATCGAGATCAAATGTTCCAGCACCATATACAACATCATTTCCAATCGTAAATAAACCATCTGCAGGAATAGTTGTACCTGAAGGTATAGTTATTGACCAATCACCGTCCGTTAGTACATAACAACTGATATCTGCACCAGGAGGGCCTAGGAGTTCAATATATTCAGAAGTGTTAGGATCTACACCATCATTAGGCCCTGATGGATTAGCCATTATTTCATTTATAACTACACTAGAGGAAAAACATCCAACTGTACTGGAATCTGAAAGATAGATACTCCCAGTTGCATTACCATTACAATTTACATTGAACATACTATCCATAAATATGGACACACCTCCTGTAGCACCAACAAAAACAGATATACTATCTAAACAACTATTTTGATCAGAAACCGTCAACGTATAATTTCCAGAGGTTAAACCAACCAACGAAGATGATGTTTGACCAGCACCCCATGAGTACGAAAGTATTCCTGTTCCACCTACACTTGACGTGTAAATATATCCATCTGAACCTCCACAAAGCTCATCTGCCGTACTATCAACAGTTACGACGAGTTGGTTAGGATCAAAAACCGTATCGGTACTGATCTCAAAACAACCTGCATTATCATATACAGTTACTGTGTAAATACCTGCTGCAAGACCTGTCGCAGTAGCTGTGGTTTGACCATCTGACCAAATGTATGTGTACGGTGGCGTACCACTTGTACCTGTTGCGGTAATCTCACCATCCGTTGACCCTGCACAACTTACATCAGCACCATTATAATTGGAGGAGACACTAGCAGAACTAACAAGAGTACTTACCTGTCCCACAAAAACCTGTAAAGAATCTACACATCCGTTAGCATCACTAACAATAACCGTATAATTCCCACTTGCCAATGCACTTGCGTCTTCTGATGTTGAACCATCAGACCAAACGAAGTTATACGTTGGTGTACCTCCTGAAACAGATATATAAGCTGCACCAGTGTTCGATGTACATGAAGCATCCGTTGTACTGTCACCAACCACAGAAATAAGTGTAGGTTCTGTTAAGACTACCGTAGCGGTAGCCGTACACGAATTGACATCTGTTATGGTTACAGTAGCCGTTCCAGAACCAAGAGTTGTTGCAGTAGCTCCTGTTTCACCATTTGACCAAATGTATGTAAATGGTGATGTACCACCAGATGGAGTAGCTGTAGCTGATCCATCATTCGCACCAAAACAACTAATATCAGCACCATTATAATTTGATGTGATAGCAGCTGATACAGTTGCTCCATTAACTTGTGTAACCGTTAATGAACTAGTAGCCGTACATCCATTATTGTCGGTGACCGTAACATCATAAGTACCTGCCGCTAACCCTGAAATATCTTCCGTAGTACTACCATTACTCCAAATAAAAGAGTACCCTGCTGTACCACCCGATACAGAAATGTATGCTGCACCAGTGTTACCCAAACATGAACTTTGTGATGTACTATCCGCAGATACAATTAATTGAGATGGTTCCGTAACGGAAACATTAAGTAGTGATGTAGAACATCCATAACCATCGGTAGCTATTAAAGAATAGGATCCCGCACCTAAACCAGTTATGTCATCGGTGGTTGCACCTGTGGTCCATGTGTAGGTTGGTGTACCTGCAGGTGGACAATTAAAAGTATAAACGGTACCTGTTGCTGGTGGTGGCCCATCACTAAAGACAATACTACCATTCAGACTCAAAGTGTATGAGTTCTCATTTTCAAAAGTTCCTGATGAGTAGATCAAAACCACAGCATCACCAGGGTTAGCACTGAATGATCCAGTTGAGCCAAATCCAGTAGCAGCAAATGTACCAATACTAACACCGTTGATCAATACATCGATCGATCCACCATTCCAACCATCTCCATATGAATCAAACATATTCAAAAAGAAGTTGTATGAAGCAACATTCGATGAATTAAGCGTTGTATAAATAGCTCCATCATTCGCACCAAAACATGAAATCATGATAGTGGAATCTAATGTTATTGTAGGTACTGAGAATGTGGATACCTGACTGAATGAGGCACCACAAGAATTTCCATCATTCGTTACACTGAACGATACTGTCTGACCAGCATTTAAACCACTAACAATGATCGTGTCGCCTTGCGCGCCTGACTGTGTAAGTGTGCCCGAACCCGTATTAACAATAGTATAGGATGATCCAGAATCAAATTCCGGATACCCTCCGTTGATCACAATCGTCATAGCAGGAGAACCATTAACACATAATTCTGTAACTGCAAATGTAATTTCGTTTAGGTAAAGAACAGGTATTGTTGTTCCTTCTACAAAACAGCCATCTCCATCGATATCGTGACCAAAATTATCATCTAGACCACCACTAGCGATCGTTCTGATATCATCCATCGTTATCGGTACATAGTAAAGGATATTACCTGAAACGACAGCAAAACCTGGTTGAGGATTATTTAGAATAAAATCGTATAAATTAGATCCAGAATAATTCGCATCTTGCAACGAATCTGCATTCCAATACCAACCTGTAAAACATGGATCAGTATCTGGATCACCTGTCGTAGGAGGACATGCATAAATAGCATAACCAAGACCTGAAACATCAGCAGCAGGAGGTAAGACGTAGTTGCCGTTGGAATTTATTTCTATAGAGTCACCATAACACAATACATAATTATTAGCTGTGGTGTTAGACATATTTACACTGACCGTTCCCGCTGTAGTATTACATCCAATACAAGTTGTTATGTATGAAAATGTAGCTGTACAATTATTACCATCATCTGTAACACTTATAGACAAGGTCTGTCCTACACTATACCCACTGAAGGTAATGATCTCCCCATTTACACCTGATTGAACCATAGTTCCAGCACCAGTATTTACAACTGTATACGAACCTGTACCTAAAACACCAGGCAATCCACCAGAAAGTACAAAGGTCGTTGTATTTGTTGCACAGTTCTCAGTAATGATAGCTGTGATCTCGTCTAGATAGATTATTTCAATAGGTGTACCAAAAGCCCAGCAACTATCTCCATTATTATCATAGTTGATCACACCATTCGGATTACCGTTATTGTCTCCATCATCCATAGTGATAGGCACAAACCATAATTGCTGGGGTAATCCAGCACCAAGAATAATACTCGAGGCATCATTACAATCATTGAACACATCACCAGTCCAATATAATCCAGAATTATTCGGATCTACATCAGGAGCTAAACTCAAATTAGGGATACCTGTATAAATAGCATACATCAATTCTGATTCCTCTCCTGTATTTGGAGTAGGAAGTGTATAATTACTATCTGATACAATATCAATACAAGAATTGAAGCAAACATATAGTGGGCTGGTTGACGGAACTCCATCGATAAATGTTGAAACCGTTCCAGCATCAGCATTACACGGAACGACAATCGAACAATTTGTTGCTCCCGACCCACCTACTTGTGTTAGTGAGATCTGTTGATTCACACCAGCATAATTAGTCACCATCATGACATATACCTCACCCACTTGAGCACCAGGTATAAATGGAGTTTCTAAATTTGTTGCTGAGTAACTACAATCGATCACTGAACCATTAGCGGGATTTGGTGGCGTCTGATCCCCCATAACACCACAAGCTGCAATTGCAGCTGCTGTATCAGTAAATGGTCCCCAAATAATAAAGTCGATATCTGCTGGGGCCGTTAATGAAAGATCAAGATCTCCTGCTTGTGATATTTCAAAATACCAATATGTAGGATCAGGAGCACTTCCTGTCGGTGCCCCCAAACAGTCATAATCAGGACCAGGATTAGCTGTATTAGCATCTGTGCCACTCGTTTGAGCAGTAAAAGAGACACCTGTTGTCGTACAAATTGGAGCCATGGAGTCACATTCAACATTCGTATTTGAAGCACCCCCACAACCTGTCCCACAAGTCGTATTGAAAACAGGTCCTAATAAAATAGTACCTGTCGAATAATCTGCTGAAAAAATAGGCGTAATCAAATCTGGCTGCTCATACAGAAAATAGCTTACCTCTGAATTCCAAATACCGCCACCATCTACAAATGACAAGGTAACTACATCACAATTATTTACCGTAAAAGACACAGAGTTAGATGAGGCAGTTACTGTATATGAGCCATACAATGTTCCATTAATTGACACATCGACCGTAGATCCATCCCAACCGTCTCCATATGAATCAAATAAATCCAATACATAGGAACATCCTGATCCGGCTGCAGAACAAGATGTACAACTAATGTTGAGTGAGTAGCAGGTTGTACTCGTTGCACAAAAGTACTCATTCACTTGGATATATAGAGTACCTGTAAATGTAGCAACATATGTTATGGATGAAAGAAGACCACAGTTGTCATCATTGTAACCTACTGAAACCGTCGTATTAGACGCATCGAAAAGGGTTATCTGTGAATCACCAGATGCTGAACCACAGGTTTCAATTAGATATGTTTCGCCTGCCGTAACTTGTATGGAGACATATTGCCCACCTTGTACACAGGCAACATTTGAAACGGTGCTTCCTGATAGGACTACCGAACTGTTGAAAAAGTTATTAAATGTGCATTGCGCAAATGTATTGAGGGGAAGGTTCAGTAGGAATGATAAACAAATCAGTGTGTATAGTTTGCTCATAGCCTTTTTAGTTAAAATGTTTGGTCGAATTGGATTATTTGGAGGTCTTGGAGATTGTTACTTCACTCATCTCCTTTATGAAAGCTGCATATTTTTCTGGATAATTTTCAGCTAACCATTTCTTTTTTGCTGGATAAGCAGGATCATTTATTGAATCCAAACCTAAATAATTTTGAAGAATGGCACGCTTTCTATTTTCAATATTAGCTCTAGAGTTGTAAAAGCCACCATCTTTTATTGAAGCTCTATGCTGTATCATTGCTTTTTCTTCAGTAGAAAATTCCTTTGCCTGAGTAGGCACAACATAATTCAAATTGTCTGTAGATTTCTTGGTTGCTTTTTTAAGCCCTGTATCTGAGGATTGATCAACCTTTACTGATTGTACCGGAACATTCTTCTGCTGGGGAAGCTCCTTAACAGTCGTTGACTTTTCTACTTTTTGAAATGTGGGAATTCTTTTTGTGTCCTGTGCCAACAAGTTAATTGATGCAAAAAGCATAACAAACAATGTTGCGATGTTTAAGTTGCGCATATAATTAATTAAGATTTATTCGAATAACGTTCAAAAATACACAAAAAACCTCAATAATTTAAATTTTTTTAAACGCTATAAATGCCCTAATTTTAGTCCGAATACATTCTTATTTGTGTGCTAAATTCGTTTTATTACGAAATCTATTATTCCACAGAAAAAAAACAGTATGAAAAACCATATTTTATCCATTGCATTCTTATTCGTTTCCACTATTTCAATGGCTGTCGAAGGAATGTGGATTCCATCTCTTATAAAGATGTTTCACTCTGATATGAAGACCTATGGGCTTGAACTTAGCCCTGAGCAAATTTATGACACCAATGGATCCAGTTTGAAAGATGCTATCGTTCAATTCAACGGAGGGTGTACGGCTGAGATCGTTTCAGATCAAGGATTATTACTAACGAATCATCACTGTGGATTCGATGCGATACAACGCCACTCAAGTGTTGAAAACAACTATTTAAAAGATGGATTTTGGGCCATGAATTTATCAGAGGAAATACCTTGCCCATGGATGCGTGTAACTTTTGTTCGTGAACTCACAGATGTGACTGAAAATGTGATGGAAGGCATCACAGATAAAATGTCTACAGAGGACATGGAAAAGACCATCCAAAACAATATCCGCTTATTGGTTGGACGCATGAAACATGGTCCTTCCGTGAAGGTATCCGTTAAACCTTTTAATAAAGGGAACCAATACTTCATGTTGATAACGGAAGATTACAATGATATTCGTTTGGTAGGCACTCCCCCATCTGCTATAGGTAAATATGGTGGTGATACCGATAATTGGGTTTGGCCAAGACACACTGGCGATTTTGCTGTATTCCGTATCTATGCAGATGAGAATAATAACTCCTCCAAGTTTGAAACAGCTAACAAACCCTATAAACCTGCATATTTTCTACCCATCAGTATGGTCGATAAAGAAGAAGGTGATTTCACAATGGTCTATGGGTTTCCTGGTACTACTGACCAACACTATTGTAAAGAGAAACTTGATTTTATCATGAATCAAGAACGACCAGCTCGGATCAAGATGAGACAATCAAGCTTAGATCTGATCAAGCCAGCTATGAACAGTGACGCGAAGATCGGAATTCAATATGCGTCCAAACAAGCTCGAATCGCCAATGCTTGGAAAAAATGGATCGGTCAATTAGGTGGTTTACAACAACTTGACGCGTTATCAGTTAAGGAGGATTGGGAAAATGAATATAAAGATATGGCTAATTCTGATCGTGAATTCACCAATCGATTTGGAACCGTTCTCGATGATCTTAGCAATCTACAAAATGAAAACCAACGCTATGAATTTGCCAATTCCATCTTTTTTGAATACTACATCTATGGTCCCGAATTTTTGAGATATGCACGTGAATTTGGGGTTCTAACGAAACAATATGAAACATTAGTTGAAAAAGGAACACTGGATGAAACCTTGGAAAAATTAAAAGGTCATGTTGCTTCTTTTTATAAAAACTATAATAAAGATCTCGATCAGGCCATTTACAATGCGCTAACACCATTGTATTTAGATTACACCGAGGCAGATCTTCAACCATCATCTCTAGCTGAAAACTGGGAGAAGATCGGAAATGATATTTTTAAGAATTCGATGTTAATGGATCTTGAATCTGTAAATAGTATGCTCGACAATTTCAACAAGAAATGTTTAAAAAAGCTCCAGAAAGATCCTGCATTACAATTGGCTGAACAGGTCGTTAGTGCCTATCTTACAAAAATTCGCCCATCCTTTATCTCATTCACCGAAAAAGAAGAGGTGTTGATGCAAACTTATGTTGAAGGAATTTTAACCATGTTCCCCGATAAAAAGACTTGGGCAGATGCTAACTCAACACTACGTATCGCTTATGGACGCATGGAGGGTTCTGCCCCTCACGATGGAATGAAATATACACATTTCACAACGATCGACGGTGTCATGCAAAAATACGATCCTGAGAACCCAGATTTTGTTTTGACGGATCGTTTTATTGAGTTATACAATAAAAAAGATTTTGGCCAATACACCCAAGATGGTGAATTATGGGTTTGTTTCACTGCCTCCAATCATACAACAGGTGGCAATTCAGGAAGTCCAGTCATTGACGGTAAAGGACGATTAATGGGTATAAATTTCGACCGAAGTTGGGAAAGTACCATGTCTGATTTCATGTTTGATGAATCACGCTGTCGAAATATCGCCGTTGACATTCGCTATGTGCTATGGGTTATTGATAAATACGGAGGAGCGACGCATCTTATAGATGAGATGGAATTGGCACGGTAAGAACTAAAGAAAAATAAATGTGTAGCTATCTGCCTATTGTATCTTTTGATCTACGATAGCCAGTATTTCTTTTTCAGCTTCAATAGCTTTATCTACCAAAGCCTGTCCTTGAGTTGTCATTTGTTCAACATAAGCCTTATCAGAAAAACCAACTAAGTTAATCTTTACATTCAGATAGGCACCGATAACAGCTGAACGTGCACATAGAGCACCAACACCCGCATCCGTAACCGAATTTGGATTACCTATTTCAGCCATATCCTTGATCAAGCTCAACGAATCATAGGCTAACTGCATCACACTGAAAGGAACTTCTACAGCATATCGCGTCGCGTCCATGATAGCTTGCTTTCGAGCTTCTTTTTCAGCAGGGTTTCCTTTAGCCATTTTGAAAGCTGTCATGATGGCATTGAATGCGTCTGTGTCTTCATCAACTTTATTCAAAAGGGCAAGACGTAATGCCTGACCGCGATCAGCATGATCGGAAAATTCCTCCCAACGATCATCCCATCCTATTTTGTGAGACGATAAATTTGCCACCATCGTCGCTAAGGAAACACCAAGCGCTCCAACATAAGCTGATATAGATCCACCACCTGGAGCAGGACTCTCTGATGCCGTTTCTGATGAAAAGTCGACCAGGTCCATTGAAATCAATGGTCTTGATGATTGACTGTCCATGACCATCTCAATGATCTTCTTTTTTGGATCGAATGGACTTAATTCATCCAGTCCCATCGTTTTGACCGCAATCTTAATGATTTCATCCTCAGAAATACCTGTCGAACGATTTTGTTGTTTTAGGAAGTACTTTCCTGCATCAAGAATCACTTTTTTAGGCATCAATCCGACTAACTCTGAACCTGTAACTCGCATACCTCTTTCAGTAGCAGACTTACAGCATTCCTCAAAAACAACATGAAGTGGCGTTTCATTGATATTCGTAAGATTCATAGATACCTGAGCGATACCATATTCTTCTATAAACCAACCAATGCCTTTTACATGCTTACATGCACCTGGAACACGAACTGGATCGCCGGCTGCATCTTTGACAACCTCACCTGTTATGGGGTTACCCGATCGTTTCACACGACCAGCTTCACGAACATCAAAGGCAACGGAGTTGGCACGACGAACTGATGTTGTATTCAAATTTATATTGTACGCTATAAGAAAATCTCGAGCACCTATTGCTGTGACACCCGCTTTTACATTTAGTTTTTGGGGACCATAATCTGGAGTGAAATCGGTTTGTTGAAGCTTAGACTCCATTTTTTCATATTCACCTGCACGAATATTCGCCAAGTTCTTCCATCGTGGATCGGTAGCAGATGACTCATATAGAAAAATAGGTATCTCTAATTCGTTACCCACACGTTCAGCTAGTAATTGAGTGAATTTTACCGTCTCCTCCATGCTGATACCAGCAATCGGTATAAATGGACAAACATCGGTAGCACCCATTCTTGGATGCTCACCACTGTGCTTACTCATATCGATCAATTCCGCTGCTTTCTTTATAGCTAAAAAAGCCGCATCAACAACTTCTAGAGGTGTCCCAACAAATGTTACTACCGTTCTATTGGTTGCCTTACCAGGATCGACATCTAATAAAGTTACTCCATCAACAGATTGAATCTGGTCGGTTATTTGTTTGATAATAGACATGTCACGTCCCTCACTAAAATTAGGAACACATTCGATGAGCTGTTTCATAGTTATACATTAATAAGTAAGCCATTCATTATTCGACTTAAATGTACACATTCAGACGAATTTCAAATCTATTTAAAAGCTTTTTATTTGATAGAGGAATTAAATTACTTATTGACTTTTGCACATATTTGTTTTATATTTGAACATATTTGTTTTATTTAATGCGCTTTTTTATGCACTACGCTCTATTCTTATCACTATCCATATCTCTATCTCTGATACCATTTTGGCAATCGAATCAACGTGTATCGAAACCGCTATCTGCCATCTTTTATGTACAACATATGTCTACGCAGCTCTTACTGAACGATCATCAAGAGCAGCCTAAAACAACAGTAAAAAAGAGACTCATAAACAAGAATAAGCATTTAATACAATGTATACATACAAATTGCTCAATAGTAAACCTTCCAGCATTTCAACGAAAAAGAGTTCAATATATCCGTAGGTTTTATAAAACAGCACAAGAAGAACGTAAAAAATTTGGTGTCCCAGCTGCTATAACTTTGGCACAAGGAATCTTAGAAAGTCAACAAGGTTCAAGTATCCTGACTCGAAAATATAAAAATCACTTTGGCATCAAATGTAGCACAAAGGAGCCATCTTGTAATTGCGCCATTTATGCTGATGACAAACCTAACGACCGATTCAAAATTTACAAAAGTGACTGGAATAGCTTTCGAGACCATAGTTTATTTCTTCAGAAGAGAAGGTATAAAAAACTCTACAAGATACCCATTCATGATTATGTATCATGGGCTAAAGGACTAAAAGCTGCTGGATATGCAACTGACCCTGGATATGCTAAAAAATTGATCAATATAATTGAGACTCTGGAGTTGTATCGATTTGATCAAGAGCTGAGTTGATCGATCTGATGTTTAGCAAGTAGACCTATCATTTTCTGATCCTTTACGACGATTAAACTTGTAATTCGAGCTCTTTGCATTAATTTTTCAGCCTCAAGAATTGAAACTTCAGGTTCGATCTGCTTTGGGTTTAATGTCATTAGATCTCTTGCTTTCAAGTTAAAAAAGTCATGATTCGGATACTTTTGCAAACCTCGTCTGAGGTCACCATCAGTGATCACACCGTTAATTTGACCATCAGAAAGAATGACGGGCACTAAA
The DNA here is from genome assembly GCA_964221885.1 of Luminiphilus sp. Lineage (GTDB taxonomy): Bacteria > Bacteroidota > Bacteroidia > Chitinophagales > Saprospiraceae > Aureispira. The sequence continues at coordinate 13,855 of CAXQBA010000117.1, forward strand.
CCGAACATAGATGATGAAATCCGAATAACGACTTCAGATATTGGATCGTTTGGATTCACAGAAGGAAGATCTGATGATTGCATGATATCTTTTACCGTGCAGTGTAATTTTTTACCAATATGCCCTCCGGCATGAATGTGAGCGTACTTAGAGGAATCAAATTCTTTTAATTCTATTAGCACAGCAGCAAGTGCATCACCTAATGCAATACTGGCTATTGTAGAAGCCATGGGTGCCAAATCAAGCGAAGATCCTTCATCAGATACACTAAAATCCAACGCGACATCAGCTACTTTCGATAATGTGGCATCAGGATTTCCTACCATAGCAATGTGACGAATCTGATTCGTTTGCAAGAATGGGATTAAGCGGAGAAGCTCATCGGTCTCACCTGAATTAGAAATACTGATCAATATATCATTAGAGCGTATTATCCCAAAATCACCATGTATTGCCTCTGTTGGATGCAAGAATAATGATGCTGTACCTGTTGATACAAGAGTAGCAGCAATCTTTTTTGCTGCAATACCAGATTTCCCAACACCGCAGACATGTACCGTTCCATCACATGATGCTAAGATTGATACTGCTTTTTGAAAGTTATCATCTATACGGTCAATCAGTTGACCCAAAGCTTCAGATTCAGCCTTTAGTAACCGCTTGGCCACTATTTCAACACGTTTCACATTATTTTCCATCGTACCATGAATATACAAATCATTCCTTTTACAAAGGTCTACTTTTACAGTGTATCTACCATTTGACAGAAAAAACAGTAAAATTTAATTAGATTTATAAGAATACTAAACATATCCATGAATTGATCATTTCTATAATAGTAAATAAATAAGTATGTCTAAATTTTACGTTACACTAGTCACATTCTTCTTTTTAGTCTTTACAAATCAAAATCTTTTTGCTCAAGGTTATATTCGAGGTGGTGCAGGTATAGGTATTGGAACCGTTCAAGATGCATTTGCTATTCCAGCCATTCAACGAGATTCGTCTAATACGATCATCTCTCAATCTGTTGTGTTCGGTACATTTGGATCAGGTGCTCGTTTTTCTCTAGCAGGGGGTTATATGATCACCGATTATTTTGGAGTAGAATTGGAGATTTATTACATGCAAGGTTTTCGTCAAGCTTATGGATCTGATTTATCCCCCATAGATGATACATATGATCGAAAAGGATATACCTATCAAATAAGAGCTACACCATCACTTGTTGTACAAGCTCCCGATGGCAAGTTTCAACCCTATGCAAGATTTGGTGTTTTGATACCGTTCTTCGGACAAACAATTTTAGAAGAGGAAAGCTATAATGCAGCAACCGGGCAAAGTAAATCACGACAGCTAAATGTAAATGGCAAATTCTCACTAGGTTTTGAGTCGAGTATTGGTTTACAATACAACTTTAATGAAAATCTTGGTATTTACTTGCATGCAACGTACACAGGGCTTAGAATTCGTTCTGACAGAGCAGAGGTCACAAAAGACCTGACAACTAAAAGTGATGGAACTGTTGTAGATAATCTCGAAAACGCCTCCACAATATCTAAGTTTACTGAATTTCAAGATGTCATGACTCAAGAATCTAATTTCAGCCCTCTTCTTGCAGCTTTTGCACCGGTGCCTGAAGAAATGGTCATCAAAATAGAAGGCACTTTAGATTTTGATAAGCCGCTGAATTTACCTACCCAAACCAGTAATTTTAATGCAATTACCCTTTCATTGGGTGTCAAATACACCTTTAAATAATTCTAATCTGTAAAATAATCAATATGAAATTATCAACCTTCTCATTTGTTGTACCTATCCTTGCCTTGGGTTTAGTAATGGCGAGTAATTCTTCTGGGCCTGCATCTGCTGGAAATGGTGACAGAACAGGATCTCCTGTCTCATCAGGAAATTGTACGGCATGCCACAGTACGGGTTCGAGTGGTAGTTTTAATCCATCCATTGCCATAACAGTAACCGATGCGCAAGCTAACCCAATAACTGAGTATATACCTGGTTTAACCTACACCATTTCATATCAGGTCTCCTCAACAACAGGAAACCCAAGTTTTGGTATCCAATCTACAGGTCTATTGAGTAATAATACTGCAGCTGGAACCGCTTCATCACCTTCAACAGGCGCTAAAGTAACCCCTTTAAACGGACGTTGGTACTTTGAGCATAGCCAACGCTCCAACAGCGGCTCATTCAGTTTCCAGTGGACAGCTCCTGCTCAGGGGTCAGGATCAGTAACTTTATACACCTCCGCTTTGGCTGTAAATGGTTCTTTTACATCGGGTGACAACTGGACATCAAGTCAAGTAACATTGACAGAAGGAACTGCCTCGTCAACAATTGCCATTGAGAACTTCGATGTAAACGTATATCCAAATCCATGCATAAATGAACTGATTCTTGAAGGGTCAAATATAGCATCCTACCAAATATTTGATTACAAAGGGCAGTTGATCAAACAATCAAATCTTAATGGTACTCAAAGTTCTATACCGATTAATGTGTCCGAATTGACCAGTGGAATGTATCTCATAAAGATCATGAATGGAAAGCAAAAAACAACTGCACAGTCTTTTGTAAAGCAATAAGACAAATATTTAATATATACCAAAACCTCCTCTGGGAGGTTTTTTTTATATCATTTTTTCAGCTGTCAATCGAAAATAAACTGCGGTAAAACAAACTGAAATAAACGCAGTCAAACCCAGTAGTATAGGTGTTAAAAAATTTAGATCTCCACCACGTAAAAAGAGGGTGTAAAAGCCCTCTAAACACCAATATAATGGCGAAAAGTAACTCAATGTTTGAAGATAATCAGGCATAACAAAACTCGGCACCCAAATACCTCCGATCGATGCCAGAATAACTATGGAAACTGCACCAAAACCATTCGCCTGCTCGGGTGTTTTTGCAAACATTCCAACCAATGTAGCATAACTTACAGCCGAAAGACTACAGAAGGCTACTACTACCACAAGAGAAAAATGATTTTCAGGTAAGGTCAGTGGCGGTAAGCCAATTGATGGAAAGGTCAGTTTTGCTAACGTAAAGATCAAAGCAACTTGAAAAACAGCTGCAAAGAAATAGACAAATAGTTTTGCACCTAAAACTAGGGTTAAGGAAGTAGGCATGGTCTGTAATCGTATAAATGCACCATTCACCCGTTCTCGGACAATGTTATTCCCAAGCGAAACCACCATAAAAAACATCGCAAAAATTGTCCATGCAGGAACATTGTGTTGTGTAGAGTTCGGAAGAAGTATTTCTCCAGTCAACGTAGCAGGAATCCTTGTCAATGCTAAGTTATTCTGAGAAATAATCATATTTAGATCCTCCTCTACTGCTTGTACATCTAATGATTTGCAAATTTGACGGATCAAGATCTCCCCTTCCATTGTTTTTATCAAGGAATTAACCACATTGACAATGGAAGCACAATAGTTTTCTTGTAATGCTGGATCGTGATAAAAATTCATATCCGGCATTCGCAGCTCTGGAATACTATTATCGGTCTCCATTCCTAACTCACCCAACATGGTTGTTGATAATAGATCAGATTTTTGAATCAATGATGAAGAAAAATCAACGGGAATCAATAAAGCAGACAAGTAGTTTTTGTCGATCAGGGTTTGCGATATCTTTCCTTCCTCTAGACCTTTCATGGTATACAGATCAAAGATCTTAGCCTCATTCATCAGATCTATAAGTCGCTCGCCCTCATTACCTGAATCATTGTTTACAACGAGAATGGATATCTTATTTTCATTCACGATCTTAAAAGCACTATCCTGAATTATGGTAATTACATAAACCAGCAGAATGGGCATAATGAACATTAAGGCCATACCTGCCCGATCATGAAGCAGTAATTTAAGCTCCTTTTTGACCGCTATGCGAAACCGATAAAAG
>CAXQBA010000118.1:0-6611 GCA_964221885.1 Luminiphilus sp.
CCAGTTTATCATTGTGTTTGATACGCTTCAAAACTGTTCCATTGTTTGCATCATTTAATGTGTATTCTGGAGGAGAAGATGCACTCGAAAATATATTGATGAAATAAGTAAAATCTGCACTAAACGATAAATCAAGGATGCGATCAATTACAGTCAGATACTAGCTCATGAAATTCGTTTCTATGTCGGCTATTCAGGATGGGGCGAAGGCCAACTACATGATGAAAAAGAACATTTTTCATGGCTAACAGCTGAAGGAAATTCTCAATTCATCTTTCATGATGACTGGAAAAATCTATGGAAAAATGTACTGGAATCGCAAGGTGGAACATATCGGATCATCGGGCAGATGGATCAACCTCAACTAAATTGATCACTCACCATAATAAGTTGCCCAGATATTCCTCGTCTCATAAAGTTTGACGCAATGCAACGAGCAATTTGGATCTAACTGATCTTTTAATTCCTGCCATATATAATAAACTAAGTTTTCAGTTGTCGGCAGAATGTTATCTGGTAAAAAGTTATCATCCATATTCATATTCGTGTGATCCAAGACATCACAAACTTTTGTCTTAATAATCTTTGATAACTTCTTAGCATCCATGATAAATCCAGTAACAGGATCAGGCGCACCTTTAATAGTAATCTGAAGATCGTAATTATGTCCGTGAAAATTTTTGTTCGCACACTTGCCAAACGTTGCAAGGTTCTTTTCTACGGACCATTGGTTCACCCATAATTTATGGGCAGCATTGAAACTTTCTCGTCGTGTAAGATATACAAGCATGTCTCACTAGTTTTACCGATTCGGAAAATTGCCGAAAGGTTTCTTTATAATGATAATAGAAATTGCATCGTATCCACACCATCTGCAAAATCTACCAGATTTGGACATTGGGATTGCCCTAGCCCAACAAAAGGAACAGCATCAGTCAAGACTTCAGATGAAGATACGCATTGAAGCTGGTCCTTTTGTGCCGCTAATTTACGTATTAATTCTTGATAATCACTATAATATTCGTAATGAATTGTTGCAATACGAGACATCAGATCGTCATTTCGCACCATCATTACACAATCATTCACGAAATGTTCAACCCCATTTAATAAGTATATAGACCGATTGTAATCAAAATTATTCTTGTACTTACTATGGTTCATGATATCTTTGAAATGATCTAATTGTGCCATGATCGGATTGAAATCATAGTCATCAGGTACATAAACTTTGGATATAGAACGACAACCAAGACCAAAATATCGGAATACATCACGTCCAACATCCATGAGGTCGTCTTCTGATTCTTTTCCAGTAAGAACAGCTACAGCATGTCTGTTCCTGCGAATTATATGTGGATATTTACTAAAATATGATTCGAAGTACATGGCTGAATTATCACTTCCTGTTGCGATCACTGCATCAAAATCACGTAATCGCTCAGTAAACACGAAAAAGGCTGCCGTTCGGTCATCTATCTCTTTCAAACAATCAATGAAGAATGGGATTAATACATTATCCTTTTCAGATAATTTGATTTGACAAATATGGCCACTTAAAAACGTACATAAGATATCGTGAAAACCGACCATTGGTATATTTCCAGCCAAAACAAGACCGATCCTCTTCTGATCTAAGGTATCACTGATCTTATACGATGAGGTAAAAGATTGTAAGGCATCTGGATCCAGAAAAGTTTGAATAATTGAATTTACAGTAATGGTACAATTGTCTTTTGTGAACCACCTATTTTTAGCCTCAGCTATACGAATAGTTTGGTCGATCCGTTCAGGTGTATCAGCTAAAAAACGTCCTAATTTCACTAAAGATGACAACCGTTCTTCTAACAACATATGATTTATTGAGTTTGATGAATCAGCTTGATTCGATGTCTGGCAAAATTCGAAAAAAATGACGACAAATAGAAAGGAAATAAAAAAAAGCGGCATAAAATGCCGCTTAAACAAAACAAAACAAAATTCAATAAACCTATATTTTTTATGGTGAATATATGACAGATCCGCTCACTGTCATTGATTTCACCTCATTTAAATTTCTATAATAATATGTACCAGTTGGTACTTTTTGACCAGCATTAGACGTCCCATCCCAAGTGAAAGTTGCTTTAGAGCCACTCGCCTTGGCTGATAGACTACGAATAAGCTGCCCGTTGACATTGTAAATACCTAACCGTATATCTCCATCGAGTATATCTTTTCCATCCTCAACCTGAATTTGTGTTGTTGCCGAGAAAGGATTTGGAAATGCTTCTACAGATGATATGGTAGCTTCTACTTCTTTGACACTAACAATTCTACCAGAGTTTACGTGCATTGTAAACCATCCATAGTTATTGAGTAAGTTTCGCTCAACTTTACCATCATCTAATAACTGAAGAGAAACCGTCACCAAATGTTGATCGAACATATCTGACGTGGTAAAATTGAATTGTACTGGTTTGATATCACCTGCAGGAATAGAATATACCGTCTGACTCAAATATTTATCTGTTCCGTGAATCTGTAATGTAACAATAGCCGAGTCGATCATTGAAGCCCCTGAATTAGTTACATTAAAGATAAATTCAATATCCTCATCGGTCATCATTGTATCATATACCGCCGAATAATTTTCAGCACTGATCAGTGATAGATCATTGTGTAACTGACCATACACACGTAATTTTGATAATGGATTCGGTGTATACTGATCGTCATCATAGGCATAGTATTCCAATTGGATATAAGGATAGGCACTTGCATCCACCTGAGTTAAAGGGAAATCATAGGCATTGGCCTTCCCAATAATCTCAACTTTTTTACCAAAGTTGTTGATACCATATAGTTTCAATTCACTTACTTCCATGTTTGAATCTGCATTATTCGCTGAATCGCTCCATATAAGTCGATCCCATGATGATGCAGGTCCAATAAGAGGCGTTGTCATTATTCCTTCCTCCCATTTCATATCTAAAAGAGCCTTTACATCTATGATATCAGATGGACTCTCACCAAGAGCCTCCTGTTTTGCAGCAAACTGTGGATTATTTTTCTGAAAGAAGAAAATGTACGGTAAGGATTCATTGGACTGAACCAGATCCCTGATCTTATCAGCTCCTTGATTGACAAAAAATTGTACTAAAGATGGATCCCAATATGAACCATATACATTATTCAATGAGATTGCCATCACGTAAAAACCATCTGGAATCTGATTTTGTAGAAGATCAAACATGGCTGTATGTGCAGCATTGTCATCCAAGTCATAGAACAACCAACTTGTCAATCGTTTCGCGCCATCGCAGTTTCGACCACCATGCATCGTTCCATTCGTAATAGTCCATGGTGATAATGTCTGAGGATCAATAACAACGATATACATACCGTTTTCATTGCCGCATCTACATTTATCAGATCGATTCCCATCCGTATACATGGCTATTCTGTCTGAATGCAAACCCGATTGGCTCGGAATCGTATTGATAACAGAATATTCCTTGATGGTGGATACAAATTCAATAGCGGGATAGCTCTGTGTATTCACCTTTAAATGCTCTTTATCATTTTTCAAAAATTGATGGTGATGTGATTGATTCCAACCATCGTTTATACCATCGATATATACAAATGAACTTGTGATCCAATTGGAGTCTAGATCATCATTTGGCATGACACGCCAGTAATACACCTTGTCATTGATCATTGCCAAATCGTTCAGTTGTAATTCAATCAAATTACCTTTTGGTGTTACTACATTCGATTTTATAGGTGACTGGAACAAGACCGATGTATCGACTTGTATCAGATAGCTATCACCGTGTTCCATTACGTTTGTGGTTGTTGCTTGAAGCGATATAGAATCATCACCTACAATTGCATATTCAAAAGGATATTGAACCGCTAACATCTGTGAACCATAATTGACAGAGTACGCGATCAATTCATTATTGTCTTCACCATTAGAGTACGTTTCTGAAACGCGATCATCTGCGTCTAGACGCACATAAAAGCGATGAAGCCCCTTGGAAAACAATGGATCCAGTGTATAACTTATGTCTACTGCTGTCTCCTCAAACAAAGGTGCTTGTATCTCAACCAATGATGTATCCATTTTATTATTTGGGGCAACATGAATGATCTCCACCAAAATGGTCGTATCAACATTGGTCCCAAGGTTAAAAACATCGATAGATAATTCAAGCTTCAGATCCGCTTCATCGATACTGTGACTCACTAGGTCATTGTCTGAATAATAATCAGGACTCGTCGCTTTGAAAAGAACCAATGATGGGTCTCCATGATAGGCCATATAATGAGCGACCATTTGTTTGTAGTAGCTCACATAATTAGGATTATTTGAATAATCATGAATCGCATCTTTTAATGCTTGTCCAACAGTTTTTGGCATCGGACCTTCAACAAAATTATCATAAATCTTGGTAGCCATATCTCTTGTTGAGAACACCTCTACTGCATGTACAAAAGACATGAAATTTATAGTACCTCCCCCATCTTGTAAAACATATTTTTCACTTTGAAATTCACCCGCTGCATACATATTTCCTGCGTAACAAGCAAAAGCCATAAAAAATGGATACTTGGGATTTGCATCATATTCAGATGGATCCTTGAGGTAATAATCAAAATCATATAATGTACCGTGACCAAAGAAACTAATCATTCCAGCACCTCCCTCATAAAGTGAGTCGATCTGCTCAGATTTAGATTGTGATAATGGATTGTAACTATGCGTGGAAAAACTGATGACATCCAAACCTAGAGGTCCGGACTCCATACTAGCTGACATAGTCTCTGTACAGGTTTCAAAAAGGCATTGTTCTAGATAGCTAGCTCCTCCAGCTAAATGCACTACTTTTTTACGCCATAGTCGATCGGACAACGTTGTTTCTTGATTCTGAAAGTCAATATATGCGTTCATCTTGTCAAGGTAAATTCGAACATCTTCGATCTCTGAGGCTGCCAATCGTCCAACAGGAATTAGTGGCTCGTCAGAGCCATACTCAGCAACCATCAGATTATCAGAAGCTGGATAGCCGAAAGTTGGAATGAAATGAACATCAGGTCGGGCGTCTCTAACCTGAACATAATCTAGTCCCTTACCGATCAAGAAAATATGCTCTGGCCGTAAACTGGTCCAATTATCGTGAATGAAATGCACAAAATTTTTGATAGCTAAAGGATGTCCTTCCACCCCATAGCCAAATTGATTGTATAGTTCATCCACGTTATATATGACAGGTAAAAAGCCATTGGAAGATTTATGAAAGGCATATTCAAGAACATAATCAGGTCCTTTTCTAAGTTCAGGATGACTGATGATAACAAAATCACCCATCGTAAAGTTCGGATTCGTAAATTGAACAGGCTCAATCTGGTCTATTGTGCGGTATTGATCACTACTTGTTGTCACCAATACGAAATCACGGTCTTCAGATGAACCATCAATCATAGCATGAACCGTTTGACCATCCCAATAACATTGGATACGTTTCCCTTTTGCAAGATCATATAAAATGACCGATTGCCCTCCACTCGATGGTCCATTAAATTGCTGAATTGCAAGGTACGTCGATTGTGAGGATGCAGGCATTGAGAATTCGTAGTAATCGTTGTTCTCGAAATTAAATTGTATCGGATAGCTCAAGGTCATACCGCCAAAAGCATATTTATGTGATCCACTATTCTGTCCCTCAAGTTGGATCGTATTAGGTCCATCACCCATATTGGATAGAGGAATCGTGATGTCTGTATTAAAAACCGTCTCACCCGTAATAGAGATCGTACTTACAGATTGTCCATTTACTGTTAACTCTAAAGCATGTGCCGTATTATTAACAGCATATGTTGTCATATTCAATACCGGGTTGGGGCCTATTGGAGAAATATTATTCATGGTAAACTCAAAAGAGTGAGCGTTCAATTGATCGGTAGTGAAACCTTCACCAAATTCATAGGTGCCTTTTGTCATATACTGACCAGCTAATAGATATGTTTTCCCTTTAGACCACGATATATTGTTCGTAAGTACATCCCTTTTAATTGCATATGGTGCTGGTGTAAGTCCAGACGTAAATGTCGTATTCTCGCCGACAATCACGGATTGAGTGTTTGGCGTAGGAGAAACAGTAATAAAATACGCAGCAGTATCTGTGTAATTACTGTAATGTGGATTCACATGATGATCTGGATCACGATATAGATATTTATCAAAACTGGCATTATTAGGTTTCGCATAGAATTCCACAAAATCCAGTTGCCCATTATTAGTTTTGACATAAACAGGTACTTGCTCACCCATGTGATAGATAGCAAGCTGATTATTCATTACTTGACCAGCATTGATGCCCAAAGATTGTAAGCGATTTGCATTGATCTTGTAAAGACCGGTTTCAGAAATATTGATACGGTGATAGGTCTGGTTATATTGTATCCACTCATTCCCATATAGTCCATTGGGCATTTGGGCATGTGAAACATTGATTAAACCAACGAGTGTTAAACAGAGTATAAGTCTATCAATTATCATCGATTTGAGTTTAGGTTTATGCATTGGGGTTTGTTTGTACCACTAATTAAATCATTTTTTCAAA
>CAXQBA010000119.1:0-3609 GCA_964221885.1 Luminiphilus sp.
CAAAAAAAGCCTACTTGTATAGTAGGCTTTAGTAAACATCTGAAATAAAAAAGTTTAATTTTTCATCACTAAATTAACATTAAGGGTAAAATCGTCGTAGATCATATTGTCTCCCAAATTATCAAAAAAGGAGCCTGATCCGTACCGAACATCAAACTTTGACCGATCGATCACGATCTCAGCCTCATAACCTCCATTAGACTTTTTAACATCGAACGAGATGGTCTGCGATTTATTTTTAATCGTAACTTTTGCATTTACCTTTGCATTATTATCTACAAAATTAGCAGGTTCGAGAATCACTAATTTTGCAGTAGGGTATTTATTTACACCAAAGAAATCATCTGATTTCAAGTGTCCAACTAAACTCTGGTTTGAACTTTGAGTTTTGATATCAGTACATGAAATAGTTGTCATATCCATAACAAATGAGCCACCCTTGATTACATCCTCCTCGATATTCAATTGACCTGATTGGATTTTTACAAGACCTTCATGTTGACCCGTTACCTTTTTCCCTGTCCATTTAACCGATGAATTTTGGGCGTCTACAGCTTGCTGAGCAAATGCAGTTGATGATAAAATAGTGAAAATGAATAAAATTGATCGTAACATAATATTTGTTTTTTTTTGTAAAGATGCGTCTATTGAACACGTTTTCCATTAACATGGATTAAGAAATTAACTTTTTCTTGCCTTCTGCGAACGGATTTTACTCAATGCCTCGGGGGTTATTCCTAAATAAGAAGCAATCATACGCTGCGGTACACGATGAATAAGCCCTGGATAGGTGTCAATGAAATGTTCATACCTCTCCAGTGCCGTATTACTGATCAACATGATCACTCTACGCTGTAGCACTGCTACACGATTCATCAGAAGCTTTATCTCAATTGCCTGGTCTTTTGATGGTACACCATGTAAAGCATCCAAATCAATGAATCTTGTCTCATAGATTGTATCTTCAATTGCTTGAATGAAAAGTTCCGTTTTATTATTCTTCATAAAGGCATTTACATCACCTATAATCCACCCTTCTGGACCAAATGCAAAGATATGTTCTTTCCCTTTTTCATCAATCGTGTAACTACGAAGCAAGCCTTTTACAACTTTAAAAAAAAGCGTAGGTAATTCGCCCGACATTTGGAGGATAGTACCTTTCTTGACTGTTTTTAGTGACATATAAAACAAAATTTAATCCGGAATATAATATTCCCAAACAGCCGTCACAAAATAGTCGTTGTCCTCCGTTACATTATCAGAAAACCAACCTATTGAAAGAAGTTGTCCCTCTGAAAAGGTCCATGGTGTATCAGGTGTAATAATTACAGTACTACCGTTATCAACTGAAAACTTTTCACCACTAATGGAATAGGTTCCAATTCCTGTAAAGCTACAACCTTGACCAACACAGGAGTACGTGTAATCAGCCCCCCATTGATTCCCATCTACTGAGAAAAGTAAATTAGCTGAGCTGATCTCATTACCTGGATTTGAACTATACGAACTAGGCCTGATGATCACCTTTATCAATCGCCCGCTGTAAGGTGCAACCCATATATTTTCATAGGAATCTCTATTGGCTTCGGAGTCGTCTGGATTATCCCCTCCTGGAGAAGGCATCCAATAGTAACAACTATTACACCAGTTAGGCGTATTAAAGGTGTGGTACGTCACCTCATTACGATACATTCCTTTCTGCTCAGAGAAAGGTTTCCATTGCGTTCCATCCCAAAAATAATATCCAGGTATTACATTATCAGGTGCTGTTCCAGAGGTTGCCGTGTTGTACACCATCATAGAAGGCTCAATTCCTGCTCCTAATGGTGTCGAAGAAGATCTTGAAGTCAACGCCACACGAGGAACCAACATCCCTTTATCCGTTGACTGAACATCTAAAGCCGCCTTATTATTTGGTGGAGCTCCAATTCCAACACCCTGTGCGAGTAAGCTAAATGAAAACAGCAGGAATGAAAAGCATAAAAGAACAAAATTCTTTTTCATAGTTATACATTTGAGTTTGTTTGGTGGCACAAGATACAAAAAATTTAATCGACCAATTCTACCCTTAAGTATTCATTCTTCACCATTGCATCATCACTTTTTATCATAAAAAAAGCCATGCTTAAAAGCACAGCTGAATATTTGTTTTGTGGAGGATACCGGATTCGAACCGGTGGCCTCTTGACTGCCAGTCAAACGCTCTAGCCAACTGAGCTAATCCCCCAAATAGAAACGTAAAATAATACTTTTCATCATTATTTCTTAACGGCCCCGCTTTTTTTGTCATAAACCTGTCCCAAAAAAGAGGACAGTCGTCAAATCATGATTTGTTTTTTATATTTGCACCATATTTTACTGTTAACAAAACTTCTTATTCGATATGCTATTCCAACTTTCAGAAGACCACTTGGCCGTTAAAGAAGCGGCTAGAGACTTTGCTCAAAAAGAATTACTACCTGGCGTTATTGAACGTGACTCAAAAATGATCCACCCAACAGAACAACTTCGCATGATGGGTGAATTAGGATTTTTAGGTATGATGGTCGATCCCAAATACGGGGGAGGCGGCATGGATTCACTCTCCTACGTCTTGGCAATGGAAGAAATTTCAAAAGTTGATAACTCTGCTTCTGTCGCCATGTCAGTTAACAACTCATTGGTATGTTGGGGACTAGAAACATATGGAACGGAAGAACAAAAGCAAAAATATCTAACCAAACTATGTACGGGTGAATGGATCGGCGCTTTTTGTTTATCTGAGCCAGAAGCTGGATCCGATGCAACATCACAGCGTACAACAGCGATCGATATGGGTGATCACTATGTTCTTAATGGAACAAAGAATTGGATCACAAATGGAGGGACATCAAAAGTACATTTAGTTATTGCTCAAACCGATATTGACAAGGGTCACCGTGGCATCAACGCATTTATTGTTGAAACAGATTGGGATGGTGTTGAAGTATCTGCAAAAGAAGACAAGCTAGGTATACGATCATCCGACACACATACTATCTTATACAATGATGTCAAGGTCCCAAAAAACAACAGAATTGGTGAAGATGGTTTTGGATTCAAGTTTGCAATGAAAACATTAGCAGGTGGACGTATTGGTATTGCTGCCCAAGCATTGGGTATCGCTGGTGGTGCCTATGAGTTATCTTCAGCATATGCAAAAGAACGAGCTGCCTTTGGTAAACCGATCATCCAACACCAAGGTGTCAGTTTCAAGTTAGCCACAATGGCTACTGAGATCGAAGCAGCCAAAATGCTTGTGTATCGTTCTGCCTGGCTTAAAGATAATGGCATGGACTACAATCTTGCTGGTTCTCAAGCAAAACTGTATGCGTCTGAAGTTGCTATGAAAACAACAGTTGAAGCCGTACAAGTTCATGGTGGATATGGTTTCGTAAAAGAATACCATGTCGAGCGCCTGATGAGAGATGCAAAAATCACACAGATCTATGAAGGCACATCTGAAGTGCAAAAAATAGTCATTGGTCGTACGATTGAAAAAGGTCAACTTTACGTGCCTGTTTCCAAATAAACAGACATTTTCATTGGATAAAAGAGAGATTTCTATACGAAATCTCTCTTTTTTTATTG
>CAXQBA010000120.1:0-2887 GCA_964221885.1 Luminiphilus sp.
ACTTATTTTTTCGCTATTGGGTAACAATCGAAAGTAGCGTAATTGTGTTTCTTATGAGACTTCGAATCGTTCCGCAAGCGCACGTTCATAGGCCTCTTCATATCTAGGAACAATAGACTCAATCCCGAAAGCTTTGGCACGCTCAGTGGCGTTCGATTTAAACTCCATGAGTTTTTGAGGATCTTGAAGGAGCTCCAAACCATACCCCACCATAGAAGTCACATCTCCTACTGGGGATAAGTACCCCGTATAACCATGTATATTAACCTCAGGAATACCTCCTGCATTTGTGGATAAAACTGGTACGCTAGCCGCCATCGCTTCTAACGCTACCAAGCCAAAACTCTCCGATTCAGAAGTCAAGAGAAACAAATCACTAAGACAAAGCAATCGACGAACTTCGTTAGTCTTGCCAAAGAACTTCACACAATCTGTAAGCCCCAACTCACGTACCTGCTTCTCTGCCTTTTCACGCTCAGGTCCATCTCCAATCATGAGTAGAACCGATTTTTCTTGAGCATGAATACCTGCGAAGACATTGATGATATCCGGAATTCGCTTAACCTTACGCATATTGGAAATGTGCGTGATGATTTTCTCCCCATTCGGGGCAATCTGCGCACGACGGCAATTCTTATCCGCACGGTATAGATCCAGATCGATAAAATTGGGAATAACCTCAATCTCTTTCTTAATATCAAAGGAGTCTAGAGTATCTTGACGTAAACTCTCACTAACCGAGGTCACAACATCACTCTTATTAATTGAGAAAGTAACGGCAGGTTTATATGACGGGTTCTTTCCAACCAGAGTGATATCAGTGCCATGCAACGTAGTCACCACTGGAACATATTTACCGTGTTCTTCCAAAAGAATTTTCTTAGCCATATATGCAGCATATGCATGCGGAATGGCATAGTGAACATGTAGAATGTCTAATCCCTCATTGATTACTGTATCTACCATTTTCGAACTCAAAGCAAGTTCGTAGGGCTGGTATTCAAACAAGGGGTAATCATGAACATTTACCTCATGGTAATAAATATTCTCTTCAAGAGTATCAAGACGCACTGGCTGACTATAAGTAATGAAATGGACTTCGTGACCTTTTTTAGCCATTTGTATACCCAATTCTGTAGCTACAACTCCAGATCCACCATAGGTAGGATAACAAACTACTCCAATTTTCATACAAGCCAGGGACTATTTAAGGGCGTCGTAAATATACCCCTGAATATTCGTTCGAACATCTAAGGTGCTCAATTTCCAATTCTCAGCACTAGGGTATGTTCTATTACTTAGGAAAATATAAAGTAGATTTTCTTCAGGATCCATCCAAACCATGGTTCCTGTGAAACCGGTATGACCAAAACTTAAATCTGAAGCACAGGTACAGCTTGGACCTGGCCCATCTCCTAACTGCTTTTTATCAAAACCTAGACCTCGGCGATTTTGAACCTCACAAAAGGCACAGCTACTGAATTTTTCAATGGTAGAACTTTGGAAGTATCTCTCACCTCCATAATAACCCCCATTTAAATACATCTGCATCATTTTTGCTAAATCATTAGCATTTGCAAAAAGTCCAGCATGTCCTGCAACTCCACCGAACATCGCTGCTCCCATATCGTGGACTGTTCCGTGAACAACGGAATTACGCCAATAAGTATCCTCTTCGGTCGGGACAATCTCATTTAATTCAAATCCATTTTTCAATGGGTTGTATGTCAACCTTTTTGCCCCTAAAGGACCATAGAATGTACCTGATACCCACTTATCCAAGGGTTCATTGAATCTATCTTCTAACATTTCCTGGAATAAATAATAGCCTAGATCTGAATATCTATAAACGGGAGTTTTCATTGTACTGCGCGCTAAAACCTCATACATAGTATCACGAATACTCTCGCGTAAATACATACCAGATTGAATCTTTAAATAGTCCGAACTCGGAGTATCACGGTACCAATAATTTCGGGTACTATCATTTTCGATGGTTTGCACATAAAAAGGAATCCATGCTGGTAAACCACTCTGGTGTGCTAAGACGTCTTCAAGTACTAAAAACTCTTTTCCAGAACCGTCCATGCGGTCAGTATGATTGCCAATATTGGTTTTCAAGAGCAAGGGTTGCTTTTCATACCATCGCATTATTCCCGCAAGAGTTGCAGTCACTTTTGTGACCGAAGCGATATCGTACAAATCTTTCCATCCAACAGGTCGATCGCCCTGGTAAGTATGGTGTCCAAATGATTTTTGATAGACAACGTTACCATCACGGGCCACTAAAACCTGGGCTCCAGGTGTAGCCCCAGCAGCTATGGCATGTTCGACGGTCGAATCAATGCGATTTATATGCCCCGCATCAAGGCCTACTTCAAAAGGGATGCCGTACTTTAATCGAAGAAGTTCTTCGGTATTTTTTCCGTCACCCGCTTTTCCCCATTGCTGAAGATCAACAGGCAAAGAACCCTTTGTTGCTCTTGCTCCAAACAAAAATTGAGGTGCTAAAAGTTGTGCATACTGATCATTCTCATACATGATTAAAATACGAGCATTTTGACCTAAACTAGGATAAGTCATCACCCCATATGGATTTGCAAAATGTAGTATATACAATGGCTTTCCGGTTGCTGACAATCGCTTAATTAGCGCCTTCTCTTGTAATTCTAATTTATATCGCCTCCATGGGTTCTTAACGTTTTGATGAAAACTAACCACATAAACATCATTCGACGATATATCGTCCTCATCTACATTCACACCTTGATGATGCGACATTTCTAAATAGCGGTCCAAATACTCATTAACGGTTTCCGATGACTCATAATCACCCAAGGCTACATGCAAAAAATCCTGCTCAAGATTTTCGATAGGAAATGGTGAA
>CAXQBA010000121.1:0-2509 GCA_964221885.1 Luminiphilus sp.
TTAAACTTAGCTAGACGCAAACATGAAAAAATGGTGATCACAAAACCTATCAGACTGATATATGTACTTGAATCTGTAAAGAGTACCTGTTTATTTCCATAGGTTTGATTGATCATGTAATAAAACATGGCACCTGGTACAGCTCCAAAGGATATCATATCTGCCAATGAGTCTAATTCGCGTCCTAGATCGGATGAAACTTTAAGCAAACGTGCTACTAGACCATCGATATAGTCTGTTATTAAGCTTACAGTAACAAAAAGAGGTAACCATTCAATTTGGCCTGTAAAAATAGAAATCAAGGCGAGACATCCACAAAAGAGATTCAGTAATGTAATCGTATTTGGTATCCTAGATCGAATCATCTGACTTGTTAGAGATTGTTTTTCACTAGCAATTCCTCATCCACAGACGCAAATAATGGAAACGTAGCCATGAACTCATTCACCTCTCCTTTGATCTGATCAATAATAGCTTCATTGTGAACATTCATAATAACCTGATCGATCCAATGTACTACACGTTCACAATCTGTCGCTTTGAAACCACGAGTTGTGATAGCAGGTGTACCAACGCGAATTCCAGAGGTTACAAATGGAGACTCTGTATCAAACGGAACCATATTCTTATTGACTGTTATATCAGCTTTAATCAAAGCATTCTCCGCATCTTTGCCATTAACATTTTTTGAACGAAGATCAATTAGACATAAATGATTATCAGTACCACCTGATATAACATGATAACCAAGATCCATAAATTTAGCGGACATGGTCTGTGCATTCAATCGTACTTGTTTTTGATAGGTTTTAAAAGATGGTTGTAAAGCCTCGTAAAACGCAACAGCTTTGGCAGCGATCACATGCTCTAAAGGACCACCCTGAGTGCCTGGGAAAACACCACCATTCAAAAGACCACCCAATTTTTTTAGATTACCATTCTTCCAGCGAAGCCCCCATGGATTTTCGATATTTTTACCGAGTAAAATCATACCTCCACGAGGCCCACGAAGCGTCTTGTGAGTGGTTGTGGTTACAATATGACAATATTCAAGTGGATTATTTAGAAGACCAGCCGCAATAAGTCCGGCTGGATGAGCCATATCACACCATAATAAGGCACCAATTTTATCAGCAATCGCTCGGAAACGAGGATAATCCCATTCACGAGAGTAAGCTGAAGCTCCACATATCAACATTTTGGGCTTTTCTCTTAATGCTGTCTCCTCAACTTTATCCATGTCGATCAATCCCGTATCTTTCTCCACGCCGTAAAAAACAGCGTTGTATAATTTACCTGAAAAGTTGGCCGGTGAACCATGGGTTAAATGACCACCATGAGAAAGATCAAAACCCATGATCTTGTCTCCAGCCTCCACACATGTCAAATAAACTGCAGCATTAGCTTGGGCACCTGAATGTGGTTGTACATTCACATACTCTGCATTATATAATTCCTTGGCACGATCAATAGCTAATTGTTCAATTTTATCAACTACTTCACAACCACCATAGTATCTTTTATTCGGATATCCTTCCGCATATTTATTCGTTAAACAGCTACCCATAGCCTCCATAACCTGCTTTGAGACGATGTTTTCAGAAGCTATTAATTCAATACCAGCACTCTGACGATGCCACTCTTGGTAAATTAAATCTGATATTTGACGATCTTTTTGCATTTTTTTCTATTTTAATATGGTATAAAGTTACTAATCAAGATCAATATTTTCCACAAACTAACTGCATAAAATACAAATATTACACAGTAGAGTTTCTTACTAAAACGTAATCAAATTAATAATGAAAAAAAGAGAATTTCTAACAAACAGCGGTATTCTAATTACAGGAGCTATTTTATCCCCTATCATCGGATGTCAATCCGACCGTAAAACAGATCATAAAACGACAGAATCAACAGATAAAAAAAGTTCATTCATTCTACCTGAATTAGACTACCCGTATGATGCTCTTGAACCATTCATAGATGCTCGTACTATGGAAATTCACCACAGCAAACATCATGCAGGTTATACAAAAAAATTAAATCTCGCCTTAGACGCTAGCTCTAGGGAATGGTCATCTGATATAGTGACTCTTTTAGGCAGCATTGAATCTGATGATACGGCTCTCAGAAATAATGGTGGTGGTTATTACAACCATGATTTATTTTGGAAATCGTTGAGTCCAAAAGAAAAAAATCCCATTCCCGATCATCTCAAACAAGCATTATCCGCTAACTTTGATTCCGTTGAGAATGCGCTATCCCTTCTTAAAATTGCAGGTAAAAAACAATTTGGTTCGGGATGGGCTTGGCTGATACAAAAAGACAATAAAGAATTAGCCATCGTTTCAACACCGAATCAAGATAACCCATTGATGAAAAATATAGCATCAGAGATGGGTACTCCTTTATTGGGAATCGATGTCTGGGAACACGCTTATTATTTGAAATACCAAAATAGACGTAGTGACTAGTAGTCACTAGATCGGAAGAGCGTCGTGTAGGG
>CAXQBA010000122.1:0-22541 GCA_964221885.1 Luminiphilus sp.
TCTTGTCAAAACAACCAAAGTAACAAAGAAGTTGCCATGGATAAGATCGATACTGAACAAACACGTTCTACCAAACACAAGATCATGTCCAAAGCATATCATTACAAAAGTTTGGCTAACATTACTAAAGGTAATACAGATATCTCTTTTGAAGAGTTTGCTAGTCTTGGCGACAAAAATGTAAGTTTTGTCGTACTGTATGAAGCATCTGCTCCTTGGTCTGAAATTTTTACTACAGGAATTTATGAAGAAACTGGTTCGGACCTTTTTAATGGTTTGATCGAATCATATGCCTTGGAGATCACAGATCAATTTGCGATCGACGATGATACGGAAGGATTAGTATTGGATCCTCTGGACACGATTGATAATCCAATAGAAGCTGCTCGTGAGATTTCATTGATAGAAAATGTTTTAATGGTACAAGTGAAAGAAGTGCCAAAAGAAGTGCCTGTTGAAAACCAAGAAACAGCCTCAACTGACAATTAAAAGACTGATTCCTATGTATAAAAATGGATCTTGCAAATGGCAGGATCCATTTTTTTTTAAATTATCTGAACAAAAGGATGGTTTATGAAATTTATATAGGTATATTTTGATGTATGAACTTAGAGCCTGAAATATTAGAAGCTATTTACACCAACAAAGGTAATGACTTGAAGCAGCTATGCTACACGAATCGTGTTTTGCTTGTCTTTTTACGCCATTTTGGTTGTACTTTCTGTCGGGAATCGCTCAAAGATCTTTCCGATCTCAAAAATTCTTTTGCCGAAAATAAAATCAAACTTGTATTTGTACACATGGCTGAAGATCGAATTGCTGATGCCTATCTCACTCATTACCAATTAGACGATATTGAACATATTTCTGATCTAGACATGAGTCTTTATGAATATTTTGGACTTCAAAAAGGTACTTATCGCCAATTGTACGGTCTTAAAGTTTGGATGCGTGGTATCACCTTGAATTATGGCCTCCAAACTGACGAGAATCTTGGAAATTTTCAACAGATGCCGGGTGTATTCTTGATAGAAAATGGATCTGTAGCTAATTCATTTGTACACAAAACAGCTGCTGACAAACCAGATTACCTGGAAATTGCTAAATTGAGTAACAGCAATTCCATAAGTAATGAAGAAAACGCTTAGCATTTTTTTAATTAGCGCTGCTCTATTGTATGGGTTCTGGCCTATGTCATCTAGCGATTACCCAATTTCATGGTCCTCCGATGCAATATCAAATAAAAGAATGTATCTGGAGCGACAAAGGCAACTTCGAGTACAACCCGATACATTAGATAGACCCCCGAATATCATTATTATTTTGGCTGATGACTTAAGTTACATGGATGTATCTGCCTATGGAGGCAAACATGTAAAAACAACACATATTGATCAATTAGCTATTAATGGGGTACGATTCACAAATGCATTTGTCAGTTCACCTATTTGTGCTCCTTCACGTGCCGGACTATTGACTGGGAAATATCAACAGCGATTTGGTTTTGAAATTAATATTCATGAACGCTATCCCAGAAATAGAATTGAGCACTTTGTATATAAAAACTTTATAGCAAAAGGGGACTGGAAGGTCGATGAACCACCGTCCATGCGTGTCCCTAACGAAGAAGACATGAGAAAACAGGGTTTAGATCCATCTGAAATACTTCTTTCAGATTTTCTAAAAGCAAATCATTATTCGACTGCTTGCTTTGGAAAATGGCATTTAGGTTATGATTCACTGCTCCAACCAAACCAGTTAGGGTTTGATCATCATTACGGGTTCTATGAAGCATACAGTCTATATGCTCCTATTGACCAGGATACCATTATCAATCAAAAATTAAATGATTTTTCCGATCCATTCTTGTGGAAGAAAGGTAGAAGTGGAAACTGTGCTATCCGAGTCAATGATAGCATTATTCAAGATGATACATACATCACTCAACAAATTGCTCATCGATCTACCGATTGGATTAAAGAACATGTTGAAGATCCTTTTCTGTTGTATGTTCCTTTTTCAGCTCCTCATACACCTTTTCAAGCGACACAATATCATTATGATCTATATGCTCATGTAAAAGATCCTAAAAAGCGGATCTATTATGCTATGATACATGCCTTGGACGATGCAGTAGGACATATTATTCAAACATTAGATGATCTAGCCTTATCTGAAAATACACTTGTTTTCTTTTTGAGTGATAATGGAGGTGCCACATACACCGAAGCTGCAGATAATCGACCGCTTGTGGGAGGTAAAATGACCCAATTTGAAGGTGGTATCAGGGTTCCGTTTATCATGAACTGGAAAAATAGAATTCCAGATTCCACGCTTATAGAAAGTAATATTTCCAGCCTTGATATTTTCAAGACGATCTGCTCTATTCTTTCCATTGATGATGATCATACTAAATCATTAGATGGATTAGATCTAATGACGCTTATAGACAATGGAACCGATCCAAACTTTGACAACAGATCTCTTTTTTGGCGTGCAGGCGGACAAAAAGCTGTTCGTAAAGGATTATGGAAAATGATCTGGGATGATAAAGGTGGTGGCGAAGTTCTATATGATATGTCAAATCCTAATCCTGAAAGTAAGAATGTACTATTAGAAAATGAATCCATCCGAAAGGAATTAAGACAAGAGTACAATAAATGGGAAAAAGACATGACCCCTTCACGTTGGCCAAATGTCATGTATTATCAATTCATTCATCAGAATGATACATTCTGTTTTCCGCTTTAATGATCTGGATCATTTGTATCAGGTAGCTGTTCAGTTAGTTCCTTTAGCTTTTCTAGAACCGGCTGATCCTCATTCTGTGGCTGAATTATATCATCCATCAAAATCTTATATTGGCGAAGACATTCATCTTGGTGATCCAATTCTTCTTTGATCTCATCAATGATTAGATCGTTGTATACGATTTTCTCATCGTTGGTCTGATCCTGTGACTCTCGTTCAATTTTTTCCTCTAGCGTCTTAATAAGTTCAAGATGTTCCGATTGTCGTACCCCTCCTTCTACACGTTGAAGATTTTCAATATGAGATCGTAACAACTTCTTGAAAAAAGCACGTTGTGAAACAATTAAATCAATCTGTTTTTGAATCGATCCACATAGAGATTTTTCCTTATCATATGCACTTCTTTCTCGTAATAGGTCTTTTTCATATAGATAAAAGGAATCTCCTGTCAATGGATGAGTAAATTGTATGAATAAGGGTTTATCTGGAATATAAATGTACGATCTTTCTCCTACTCCACTTAGAAGATCATCTATATCCTTGACCAACTCTTCAATTTTTTCATCGCATTCGATCAATGAACGTTCCGTCTCAAAAATAGCTGAATTGATCCGATAAGCTAGAGGGATAACTTCATCATGCATGAGGTCCTCAACTTCTTCTACATCATTAGATAGATTGGATGAAAAAAAAGTCGTAAATTTATAAGCGATTACAGAAAAGAGAATGATTCCTGCCAAAACACCTAATGATAAAAGAAAAATCAAATACATACGAAGTACCCTTATATTGCTAAAATATACAGCAATTTAAATGAATGAGCAAACCCATTACTCGGTTTATTAATGTAGACCTGAACAAATAACTTGGATAAGAGCAATGATGAAAGAACGGATTTTTATTGATATGGATAATACGCTCTGTGATTACAAATCAAAATATCAGCAGATACAACGTGATGAACCAAATCTGGATTATCCACAATCTAAAGCTGGCTTTTATCTTGATCTTAATCCGCTACCTGGCGCCATTGATGCGTTCAGAGTCTTGGAACAACATTTTGAAGTATATATTTTAACAGCCCCCTCTTACATGAACCCGAGATGTTACACCGAAAAACGAATTTGGGTTGAGCATTATTTTGATATTGAAACAACAAAAAATCTGATCCTGTGCCGTAGAAAAGGTCTATTAAAAGGTAATTACCTCATCGATGATCATCCCTACCCTGAATTTGAAGGAAAGCAACTTGTCTTTGGAAGTTCTGACTATAAAAATTGGTCAGATGTATTACGTTATTTCAACTTGTAAATATCACTTATATGCATGACCACCACCATCATCATTCCGTAAAACTCTCTCAAGTAAATCGATTCCTTGTTATTGGGATCGTATTGAACCTGTTATTCGTAATTTTAGAGGTCATAGGTGGTTTATATTATGATTCTCTAGCACTCCTATCAGATGCTGGACATAATTTCAGTGATGTGATCGCTCTTGTTATTGCTTTAGCATCATTTAAACTACTCAATATACCTCCGAATCAATCTTTTACATACGGATATAGAAAAACGACCGTATGGGCAGCATTAGCCAACGCAATCCTTTTATTTATTGCTATTGGAATGATCTTGCTGGAAAGTTTCCATCGTTGGCAACACCCTGTTGAGATCGATGGATTGATAACAGCTGGTATAGCTGGTGTTGGTATTCTGATCAATGGATTTACTACTCTTTTGTTTGCTAAAAATAAAGAGGATGACCTTAATGTAAAAGGGGTTTATTTGCATATGCTTGCGGATACTCTAGTATCGGTTGGGGTAGTAATAAGTGGGTTATTAATCTGGCAATTTTCACTTTATCAGATTGACACGATCATATCTTGGGTTATTGTAGCTGTTATTATAATGTCTACATGGTCCTTGTTGAAAGATTCTCTTCGATTAAGTCTTGATGGTGTCCCCGCAAAAATAAATTATAAAGAAATCAGTGATCTTATTGTAACATCCAATAAAGTTATCTCAATACACCATCTACATATTTGGGGACTGAGTACGGCTGAAAATGCACTTACAAGCCATATTGTTGTTGATAAAAATTGTACATTTGAAGATATCAGCTCAATTAAAAGTGACATTAAACATACTTTACTCCATCATAATATTCAACATGTTACGTTAGAGATTGAGAGGGAGGGTGAACCATGTAATGCGGAACAATGTGTTATAGTTGCTGAAAATGACCAACATGACCACCATCATCACCATTAAATAAATTACGGATGAGAATTTTACCTTTATTCAGTACAATCATTTTACTTACACTTTTATCTTGTGAGGAACTACCACCCGAAGTTACGCCCTGTCAAACTACTCGAGTGGTGCTTGTTGAAGAATTCACAGGTATCGATTGTGTGAATTGTCCAATTGGTGCTGATAAGCTCCAGCAGATCGATTATCAGAACCCTGGAAAGATTGTCATAGTAGGTATTCATGCTGGATTTTTTGCTACCGACCATGATGGATTCGATCTAAAATGTACGGATGGTGAAAATCTTGAATCGTTTCTTGGTCCTGTTCAGGGATATCCATCAGCCAGTATAAACCGTACAATCTTTGAAGGTGAAAATCAACTTCCATTATCTTTGCCACAATGGGCTGGTTTGATCAATTCTGAGATCTGTAAACGTCCCATCGCTGAACTATCACTTAGCACAAACTATTCAAGTGCTGATAGTATGGTCTCTGTTACCGTAGATGTTCAGGCCGCATCTTATTTTGCTGATATCTTAGACTATGATCTTGGTCTCACTATACTTATAACTGAAAGTGATATCGTAGGATACCAAAAAACACCAACGGGTGTCGATTCTTTTTATGTACACAAACATGTTCTTAGAGATGTCCTATCCAGTGATTTCAGAGGCGATCTTATCGTACCAAAGGGTCAGCTAATCAATTCTAGATCTGTTACTATCTCTGATTACAAGATCCCAGCCGAATGGAACCCACAGAAATGTTATGCACTAGCTTTCATTCATTACAAGGGTGACAGATTGGATGTTTTACAAGCGATTGAGAAAAAACTTGTAGATTGATGATGCAGCATTCGAAGGCAAATGAAAAAGAGATCAATAGGATGTATAACCTATTCAAGCCACTCTTTTGGTTGAATGATCCAGTATTTCAGGGGATGGAGAATATTCCGGATAAGGGTCCTGTTCTTTTCGTAGGAAATCATACACTCCTTGGTCTATGGGATGCTAGCCTCATGTGGTTTACATTATACAAAAAGAAACATATTTATACGTACTCTCTTGGAGATCGTATGCATTTTGAGATTCCATATTGGCGGGAGCTTGCCGGTAATTTTGGTATGGTTGAGGGTAGTCGTGATAATTGCCGCCAACTTATGAAGGATAACCAATATATCCTTGTTTTCCCCGGAGGAGCTCGTGAAGCTTTCAAAAACAAAGGTGAAGAATATCAACTGATTTGGAAAAACCGACTTGGTTTTGTAAAAATGGCCATTGAGAATCAATGTACGATTGTTCCTTTCTCAGCTATTGGAGGTGAAGAATGCTATGAATTGGTTTGGGATAGCAAAGAAATCCAAAATTCACCATTAGGAACGCTTCTTCGTCATATTGGAATACGGAAAGATATGGTCGTACCACTCGTTAAAGGTGTTGGTCTGACGCCACTGCCTAAACCTCAACGATTTTACTATAAATTCGGAGAACCCATTACTACGGGTCATTTAAAGGGAATGGAAGGAGACGAAAACTCATTGAATGAATTGAAATCTCAGGTCAAAGAAGCTGTTGAAGCTGGCATGGCCGATCTACTCTCATTCCGCGATTCCGACCCTAATCGAAACCTATTCAATCGAATTATGAATCAAGTATTCAATACCTCGAACTAAATGCCCATTTTTTCACTTGACACTGAGCCATTTGACGAACTTTCCATTTGGAATATCGAAGAGGATTGTGATTATTTTTTTCACAAACTTGAGCTTGATAAAACCACACAGTCATCTCTAAATCAACGATTCACAAACAAATTATCATTACGTCAATTCTTGGCAAGTCGTTATCTGATCGTATTACAAACAGGGCATCATTTTTTTGATATCAAAAAAGATGCAAAAGGAAAAATACGTCCTATGGATGGACAGCATATATCTATTTCACATTCTGGAAACTGGGCTTGTCTATCCAAAAGTAAGAAACGAAATGGTATCGATATTCAAATAGCAAAACCCTCTTTATTCAGAATTGCCAAGCGATTCATCAAACCACCTATTTTAACAAAATACATGGTTCATTCAGAATCAGACGATCTGATCTACTTCGATTGGGGAATAAAGGAATCTATATTTAAAGCTTATGGACAAGGAGGAATAAACTACCAGAAGGATATTGAGTTAGACCTTACGAAAGACAAACCAATGATCAGTACATTACATAAAGAGCACTCCAAATCATATCGAATTTATTATATCAAAACTGCAAATTTCTATCTAAGCTATGTGGTCGAATTATAATCTTTTATCCATTCTGCTAGTATGTACACTATTCATAGCCTGTTCATCTTCGAATACTACAGTCGATATAGATGAAAATGGAAACGAACGCTTCTCAAGTTTTTACGATCAATTCTACGGCGACTCAACATTTCAGATAAGTCGCATTGAATTTCCCCTAATTCGTAATCGAAGGAACCTAGATAGCGACTCCCCCTTTTGGGATATTGATAATTGGCAGTACTTACAACGTATTGATGATGAGGATGATCGTATCGAGCGTTTCCTGTATGATCTGGATGGTGTTATAGATGAAAACATCATCATTTCTAAAAAATTTAGAATCAAAAATACCTATTCACTGATCAATAATCAATGGTATTTGACAGGATATTCTGGAATGATCGACCTTGGTTCATCTCGATAAGAACGATCAGAATCCTTTTTTTAGAAAAACTATTCTCAAAACAAAAAGAAACGAGCAACCCAACACAAAAACCACCACCAAACTTATTTCTTTTTAAATCTAGTTTCGCCAAACATTAAACCGAACTAGTTATTTCCAATTGTATCAAAACATCCTTTTAATACACTTACTATATTGGGAATTTATGTGTATCAATGTTAATTTTTTGTAAAATAATTGTAAGGTTTTTGATTAAATTACAAGGTAAAAATCAATTCAACAACCAAATATTAATGACCAAAAATGCAACTTTACACAATTATCAGCACTCTTATTGTGCTGTTACTAACGTATGAACAAACCTTAGCACAACACCAACACCCTGGAAGAACGTGCCATGCTCAAACTGTTTTAGAACAACAGATTCAACAGGATCCTCAACGAGAACAGACACTTCGCGATCTAGAAACGCTTACTGAGAATTATATACGTGAGAATGGAGCGGGAAGAAATAATCAAACTAGAGTTATACCAGTCTATATTCATGTTTTATACCGAACATCAAATGAAAATATATCAAATGCACAGATACAATCTCAAATTGATGTAATGAATCGTGATTTTGGCGGTCAGAATGCGGATCTCGCTCAGGTTCCTTCAGCGTTTCAAAGTGTTACTTCAACTAATAGCGGCATACAATTTACCATTGCAGGTATTTATCGTAAACAAACATCTAAAAGTTCCTGGGGAACAAACGATGCTATGAAATACACCTCTCAAGGAGGTCGAGCTCCTATTACTCCGAATACACATTTAAATATCTGGATCTGTAATATCGGTAGTGGTATTTTAGGATATGCTCAATTTCCAGGTGGATCAGCAAGCACTGATGGAGTTGTAATTTCACCTCAGTTTTTTGGAAGCAGTGACTTTGGCAATTCATTTTATTTATCTGCTCCATTTGACAAAGGAAGAACAGCTGTTCATGAAGTAGGTCATTATCTGAATCTTAGACATATTTGGGGCGATGGTGGATGTTCTTATGATGACTATGTAAACGATACGCCACTTTCTAGTACTGCAAATTACGGATGTCCTTCCTACCCTACCTACCATTGCAACACTAGTGATATGTTCATGAACTATATGGATTATGTCAATGACAATTGTATGTTTATGTTCTCAAATGGTCAAGTAGCTAGAATGTGGGCTTGCCTTAATACTAGTCGTGCTCAACTTGGATACTCCGGATCGGGTAATAATACAGGTGGTGGAAATACTTGCTCTAATAATGAAGTGACGCTCGAATTGCGTTTGGATAATTATCCATCAGAAACTACTTGGCGCTTGGTGAATGAGGCTGGTCAAACAGTCGAATCAGGAGGGAATTATTCAACAGCAGGAAGTAAAGTTACCAAAACATTATGTTTACCAGATGGCTGCTATGATTTCATAATAAATGATAGTTATGGGGATGGGATTTGCTGCTCATATGGAAATGGCTCCTATAAATTAACGGATTCAGATGGTAATACGATAGCCTCAGGTGGATCATTTAGATCAACGGAAACAAAAAGCTTTTGCTTTACCCCTCCGCCAACTTGTTACGATATTCAATTCAATCTGAATTTTGATAATTATCCATCAGAAACAAGTTGGAAGATCAAAAATTCAAGCGGAACAACCCTCTTTTCGGGTAGTGGATATACCAACTCTAGTTCTGACATTTCCAATATTTACTGTTTAGATGCTGGATGTTATACATTTGAGATAAGAGACAGCTATGGAGATGGCATTTGCTGTTCGTATGGCTATGGCTCATACAACATCAAATCTAATACAGGTGCCACTCTGATCAGTGGCGGTTCATTCGGATCTATACAAACCAAATCATTTTGTGTAGGTGGCACTACAAAAGTAGGACCTTCAGAATTCGAAGATCTTATCACACCAAAATACAACATCTTCCCCAATCCTGCTTATTCTGAAATTCATGTTGAATCATTTCAAGTGGCAACCATCCCAGCACGTATGATTGACGCAACAGGAAAAGTAGTATGGAACGGTGAAATTGCACAGGGTGACAACATTGTGAATATACAATTACTACCAACAGGCATTTATTATATCAACCTGATTCACGCCAATGGCCAAATAACTACAAAGAAGTTTCTCAAAACATTAGATTAGATTTTTAATGATTTAAAGCCCTTTCCTAATTGTGAAAGGGCTTTTTTTTTGTCAATTATGTATATTGAGAAAAATTACGCTTGTTTTGTTGAAAAAGCTATCAATCTATATTTTACTTTTATTCTTGTGTACGCAATGTACCAACTCTGATCAAACTCAGATCGAGAGCAAATTCACTCGTTCCATTCCAACTGATATTCCGAAAAATATTCAGTTTGGACATATCCTCTTTGATTATACGTTTGATAATGTACCTGAAGATGGAAATCCCGATGAATACAAACGAGAAAACAGCGTAAATGAAACGTTTTATTTTGCAATAAGTAATGAAAGAGAATTCGGGCCTAGTTATCAATTTGAAATATCTAAGGATTGGCAAAATGATTACATCAATGTTGAATTTGATGTGTCAAAACCATCCGGTTATGAACCTGACCCACTGAATCACCAAGGTTTTTTAGTCATCAGTGCTGAACGAGATGGTCTCGATTCTTTTGTGATCTACAAGAGTTTTCCTATTCAGGAACTCTTGAAAACTACGAATCGTCAAATGGTAGATGTATGGCAAAGAATGACGGTTTGGTATCAAATACCGCCAGCTATCCAAATAGGCGATCAACTAAAATTTTACATCTGGAATCCCTCTGCAGGTAATATTCATATTGATAATTTCAAAGCAACGCATTGGCCTAAGAAGCTTGACTTATCTGATTACGGTATCAGCCATAGTGTTTATGAAAACAACTATGAAGATGAACGCATGAAAAATGCAACTACCGAAAAGGCAGCTCGTGGTATTCGTTCAGTTGTTATTTCGACTGAAAATCAATTCGGAAAGGGTTTCTCAAATACAATAATGGGAATGAATGCCGAACAAGGTGATTATATTCATGTAAGTCTCAGAGCCTTAAAATATCATCATAGTCTAAACGACAAATCCACGGCTAAACTTGTCTACACAATTCGAAACGCTGAATACTTCTATCAAACATTCAGTGTAGACACTCGAATTTGGTCAGAGGGCGAACAGCTCCTAGATACCTGGAAAAAGATCGATTATTGGTTTAAAATCCCTAAGCAGGTAAACGAACGTGATAAGATTGAGATCTATACTTACAACCCAAACAATACACCTGTCTTTATTGATGATATCAAAATTGATGTCTGGAAACCTAACGTAAATTTATAAGATCCTGCTGATGGAAAACACACTAATTGCCATAACGATTGTTACATTTGCAGCCTTGTTATTTTTTAATATTTACTTTCGAATTCGATCATTCAGAACCTTCAAGAAACTGGCTGATAAGAATATTTATTTCACGAGAGAACATGTATTTGATTCCCAACGACTCGAACAAGATATACTCCGTAAACATCCCGAAAACAGAGACTTGATATTGTCTCATGTTAAAAGCATGAAGACATCCATGTTGATCTCTACTATGTGTGTGGTGGTGCTTACCCTTTGTGGCGCAATCTTAATGTATTACAGAAAATGATGCAAACCCATCAAAGTTTAAAATCATATAACACCTTTGGGCTGGATATTTATGCCAATGAATATATCTCTATCCGAGATGAAGAAACAATAACCGATCTAGCTCCTATCGAAAAGCCATTTCTCATATTAGGTGGCGGCTCTAATATTTTGTTTACTAAAGACTTCGATGGTTTACTTCTACACAATCACATCAAGGGGATTGAAATAGTTAAGGAAGATGTCTCTTGTGTTCATGTTCGTGTAGGTGGTGGAGAAAACTGGCATCAATTTGTACTATGGTGCCTAAAAAAGAACTTGGGAGGTATTGAGAATCTTGCACTCATACCCGGTACTGTTGGTGCTGCACCAATCCAGAACATTGGTGCCTATGGTGTTGAATTAAAGGATGTTTTTAATAAACTAGAAGCTATTGATCTGCAAACTGGAACTAAAAAGAGTTTTTCAAAAGAGCAATGTCAGTTCGGATATCGTTACAGTATCTTTAAAGGTGAGATGAAAGGTCGTTTCTTTATTTCTCATGTCTATTTAACTCTTCAAAAAAAACATACGCTTCATTTATCATACGGCAGTATAAAGGAGACCATGAACCAATTGAAACTTGAACAAACCATTCAAGGAGTAGCTGATGCGGTTATGTCGATTCGTCGACAAAAATTACCTGATCCTGAAAAAATTGGTAATGCAGGTTCGTTCTTCAAAAATCCTGTGATCTCAGTCGATCAGTTTAATAAAATAAAAGATTCGTACGATTCGGTACCTCATTATCCAGCAGGTGACGACATTAAAATTCCGGCTGCATGGCTAATCGATCAGTTAGGCTGGAAAGGTCATCGAAGATATGACGCCGGAGTTCATACTCGTCAAGCTTTGGTTCTTGTAAACCATGGAACTGCAAACGGAGCAGAACTTTTTCAGCTTGCCAAAGATATTCAATCTGATGTCTCTTCAGCATTTAATATTAAACTGGAAATGGAAGTAAACATCGTGTAATTCCAGTCTTTTATCCCTGCTATTTTAATATTTGTCCAAATATGCTCAAAGGTTTTAAAAGATAGTCTAAAATTTCTATATTTGCACTCAATTTGTCTTTGAGCAAATGAAGCTCAAGACCCAATAACAAACAGTATAAACGTTAATAATTAATACACATGCAATCAAAATCACTAGTCCGGATTTTTACTGCTTTGGCTCTCATCGTAGTTGTTTATCAATTCTTAATGTGGTTCCCAACGAACGACATAGAAAATAATGCGAGTCAATACGCTGACATAGCCGTTCAAGGTATAGCGGATGAAAAAGTAAAGGAATTTAAAAGAGACTCTTTCCGAAATGCTTACTTGGACTCTGTTTCCAATGAAAAAGTTTCCTTTTTGTTCTTTAACAGCACCTATCAAGAATACAAGAGACAGCAAATAGCTTGGGGATTAGATCTCCAGGGTGGTATGTCTGTCGTCTTACAAGTAGATCTAAAGGATCTTATTATAGCCTTAGCAAGTGGCAGCGAAGATCCAACGTTTCGTCAAGCACTAGTTGATGCAGAAAAAAATCAGCAGAATGCTCAAAGTGATTTTGTTTCGTTGTTTGGACAAGCATATAACCAATTAACACAAGAAGTTCCATTAGCTCGAATCTTTACCTTGAATGAGCAATTGAGCAGTGAGATCAATATTGAATCGTCAAACGATGAGGTAATCGCAGCTATCCGTAAGATCGCTGGTGAGACTGTTGAGTCTACATATAATCTTTTGAAGAAACGTATCGATAAATTTGGTGTGGCTCAACCTGTTGTTTCTTTAGACAAGAGCACAGACCGTATTACAGTTGAACTACCAGGTGTAAGAAATCCAAAGCGTGCTCGAAATTTTCTACAAGCAACCGCAAACTTAGAATTTTGGGAATTGCATCAGAACACAGCAATTATAGGTCAATTGGTACAATTGAATGACAACTTGAAAAAGAAACGAGATGCTGAAAAATTAGTCGATACAAAGACAGATTCTGCAGATGTAGTGCAAGATACAGTTGTTGCTGATAGCTCTGATCTTGGTGATCTTGGTGACCTAGGAGATCTAAGCTTAGCTACTACCGACTCCGTTGAACAAGACTTTGGTCCTATATTCGAACTGCTATCTGCACAGAATGATGGATCGGCTGTCATTGGTGCATCCGAGACTGCGAATGTATCAAAATTATCAGAGCTTCTTAATTCAAAAGAGGCACGTCGTATCTTACCTAAATCCGTTCGTTTTGTATGGGATGCAAGACCTTTCAAAGCAACTGATGGTAAAGAATATTATACCTTATATGCCATTAATACTAGAGGTCGCAAGAGCTCTAAGTTGAACGGTGAAAGCGTTGTTTCCGCTTTCCCAACACCGAATCCATCAGGAACTGGTTTTGCAGTATCCTTAAATATGAATGATGAAGGTACTCGTGTTTGGAAAAAAATGACCACCGAAAATGTTGGCAAACAGGTAGCTGTTGTACTGGATGATCAAGTATACTCTGCACCTGTTGTAAATGAACCGATCCCTAGTGGAAGAACGCAGATATCGGGTGGTTTCAATGAGATCACAGAAGCAACCGATCTAGCCAATATCTTAAGTATTGGTAAACTGCCGAGTAAAACCGTTATCATTGAGGAAGCTGTCGTAGGTCCTACATTAGGTGCTGCTACTGTTAATGCTGGTTTATGGTCACTAGCCATTGGTTTCATCCTAGTATTATTATTTATGTTAGGTTATTATGCCAGTGCTGGTGTGCTAGCCGTGATAGCTTTATTTATTAATATATTCTTCATCTTCGGCTCGCTTGCCTCATTTGGTACCGTTCTTACACTTCCAGGTATTGCTGGTATTGTACTAACCATTGGTATGGCAGTTTATGCCAATGTGATTATCTTTGAACGTATTCGTGAGGAGATACGAAATGGAAAACACTGGAAAGATGCAATCGTCAATGGTTTCAAATATTCCTACTCAGCAATCATTGATGCCAACATTACGACCTTTGCTGTAGCTGCTGTATTGTATATGTACGGCCTTGGACCTATCAAGGGTTTTGCTACTGTTTTAATGATCGGTGTTGCCTGTTCGGTTTTTGCAGCTGTATTAATCGGACGATTACTTTTTGATAATCGTATTGTCAAAGAAAAAGAAGTATCAGTTTGGATGAATTGGTCCAAGAATATCCTTGCTAAGCCATCGTTTAATTTCTTAGAAAAAAGAAAGATAGCATATGCTGTATCTGCTATTATTTTGACAGGTGGTATTATTTCTATGGCCACCTCAGGCTTTGAATTAGGTATCGACCTTAAAGGTGGACGTTCGTACACAATTGAGTTTAATGGTCAAGTCAATATAGATGATCTAAAATCAAATGTCATTGCCTCATTCAGTTCTGTTGGTGTTGATGAAGAAAATGCTGATAAAGTGATCATCCGTGAATTCTCAAAGAGTAATCAGGTCAAATTAACCACCTCATATCTTCAAGGCGAAGAAGGTAATATGGATGTCGATTCTATTTTGATGCGAAAGCTATATGATGGTGTTAAATCCTATGCCGGTTCTGAAACGAGTTTTGAAGATTTTGAAAATGCTGTTGAATCAAAAGCAGAAAATGGATTCTTTATGACTGGTAATTCAAAAGTAGGTCCTACGATTGCCGATGATATTAGTGAATCAGCTTACAAAGCAGCCCTCATTGCATTACTATTTATATTTATTTACATTTTTGTTCGATTCAATAAATGGCAATATTCAGCAGGGGCTCTTGCTGCATTGGTTCATGATGTGTTATTTGTATTATCCATCTTCTCTATTTTCAAATCTATACTTCCATTCTCACTTGAGATCGATCAAGCATTCATTGCTGCGATCCTTACAGTGATTGGTTATTCGATCAATGATACCGTGGTTGTGTTCGATAGAATACGTGAAGTTGGGCGGGACATGCAAGACAAAGCCTCATTCAAAAACATTGCGAATATAGCGTTGAATAGTACGATCTCACGTACATTGATCACATCGTTAACTACATTATTAGTGGTGCTTATCCTCTTCTTCTTTGGTGGTGATGGCATCCGTGGTTTTGCATTTGCTCTCGTAACAGGTGTATTGGTAGGTACTTATTCCTCCATCTTTATTGCAACACCTATTGTAGTGGATACGACTGGCGATAAAAATATTTTTGATGAAAAAATTGAACCAGTTGAGGATGAAGATGTTGAAGAAGAAGTAGCAAACAACAGCTAAATTGATGATATTTCTACCATAAATCAAAGCTTGCAATATTGAATTGCAAGCTTTTTTTTACATACACTATCGCAAAAAAAATATTATATTTGTCAATGAATTTGACACATTCAATCAAAAATCAATAAAAATGAGGGAGCAACAATTTGTATCCGCAAAAAACGAGTCGCCCAGAATATTTAAAAATAATCTGTTAGATTATTTTTCTAGAGCACATCCGATCCTGGTACCCATTGTCTTTTTACCTGTTGTGGGTTGGTTTGCTTTCCAAGCATTCAGTTCATATGGTATCGATCTAACATCTGCCATTATTTGGGGAATAAGTGGTCTAATCGTATGGACCTTATTTGAGTACTTTCTTCACAGATACCTATTCCATCTTCACATTGACAGTGATTTCGGTAGAAAACTACATTTTTATGTTCATGGTGTTCATCATGACTATCCTAACGATGCACTACGACTAGTCATACCACCAGCAGCCTCTGTCATTCTAGCTGTAGTTATGTATTGGTTCTTTTATGCATTTATAATTGGTTTAGGGGGTACATTCGGTCAGCACAATATCTTTTATGCGAGTTTCGTTTTTGGTTATATTGTTTATGACATGATGCACTATGCAACACACTATTATAATTTCAAGGCCAAATGGTTCCAAACGATCAAAAGAAATCACCTTGACCATCATTATGTGAATCATGACAAAGGTTTTGGGTTGAGTAATGTGTTTTGGGATCGCGTTTTTAGGACCGAACAAGATTCGATCAAACGAAAAAGAAAATAACCACAACCCTCATAAGAGGGTTTTTTTATGGGTATACATCACTACATATTCCCCAAAAAAAAATGGATTCGTATCACACTTTTTATGTTAGCTGTGTTATTGGTTATATATATTTTTTGCTTACCTCAAAAAATATGTGACTTTCCAACCTCCACAGTCATTTATGATACCGATTCTACCCTTCTTGGTGCTAAATTAGCGGAGGATGGTCAATGGCGTTTTCCTGTCCAAGGACGCGTTCCGTATAAATTCAAGACGGCTATCTTGACTTTTGAAGATAAACGATTTGAAAATCACTGGGGTGTTGATCTCCTTGCTTTAGGTCGAGCTATTGTTCAGAATGTCCGAGCTGGAAAAATACAAAGTGGGGCCAGCACGATTACAATGCAGACCATTCGCATATCTAGAAAAAATCCTAAGCGGACACTGTGGGAGAAATTCAGAGAAATAGTCCTATCTACCCGATTAGAATGGCGTTTCACGAAAGACGAAATTCTTGCCCTTTATGCAGCCAATGCCCCATTTGGAGGAAATATAGTAGGTATAGATGCAGCTGCATGGCGTTATTTTGGAACCAATCCCAGTCAACTTACATGGGCAGAATCTTGTATGCTAGCTGTATTACCCAACAATCCATCTATGGTTCATGTCGAAAAAAATAGAGGCAGGCTTCTCGAAAAACGCAATCGGCTCCTTGACAAATTGTATAAGAAAGAATATTTGGATAGCTTGACATGTTTATTGTCAAAACAAGAGCCACTACCCGATAAGATTTATTCATTACCTCGAATTACGCCGCATTTATTAGAAGAATATCACCAAACTTCTGAGACTAAAGGCCAACGCTTGTACACACATATCCATGTATACAAGCAACAAGGATTGAATGATTTACTGGAAAGACATTACCAACAATTAAAAAATAATAGTATACATAATGCAGCTGCGATCATTATTGATCATACGACCAATCAAGTTATAGCATATGCGGGGAATATTCCCAATATTCAAAAAGAGCATAGTCCCGATGTTGATCTCATACATGCTAAGCGTAGTAGTGGCTCTATCTTAAAACCTTTTTTATATGCAGCTATGCTTCATGATGCTATGATTTGTTCGAATACAATCTTTCCTGATATACCAAGCTATTTTGGTTCATACACTCCACAAAACTTCGACAAAACATATGCGGGAGCTGTACCTGCTGGTAGAATGGTAAGTCGTTCATTGAATGTTCCAGCTGTTTACATGTTGCGTAAATACGGTATTAATCGTTTTTCAGACCTTTTAAAACGAATTGGAATCACTACACTACACAGGCCAGCTAAAGATTATGGACTTTCGTTGATTCTTGGTGGTGCAGAAACTACATTATGGGATCTATGTACGAGCTATGCTGGTATGTGTAAGAATCTAGGACAATTTAATGCGTTAAGTGGTTCCTACGCCGATAATTCTTTCGAGCCACCCCGTATCATAAAAAAAGAGCCATCGAAAGCAAATGTAGTAGCGCAAACCCCTCTCAGAGCTTCAGCTATTTGGCATACATTTGAAAAAATGAAAAAACTAAATCGTCCTGAGATTGAAATGAATTGGGAACAATTCCCTTCCTCTCAGCAGGTAGCCTGGAAGACTGGAACAAGCTTTGGTTTTCGAGATGCATGGGCTATTGGATGTACGCCAAAGTATGTTGTTGGTGTTTGGGTTGGTAATGCAGATGGCGAAGGTAGACCAGGACTAGTAGGAGCCCTGGCAGCTGCTCCGATCTTGTTTGATATTTTTAATTTTCTTCCTCAGTCAGATCAATGGTTTGACCTTCCCTATGATGAAATGGAAGAAGTATCTATATGTACTAGAAGTGGTCATTTAGCTGGGTTACATTGTAAAGACACTAAGGATATTTGGGAATGTCATTCATCGACCAATACAGAACCTTGTCCCTATCATCATCGTGTTGCATTATCCCAAAATGGCCAATATAGAGTGAATTCTGCTTGTGAATCAACATACGACATGCAATTTGAATCATTTTTTATATTACCACCTAGCATGCAGTGGCATTATCAAAAATTAGATCCATCATTTCGTTCCTGCCCACCCTATCGATCAGACTGTTCAGCATCAAATACCATTGATGCTGATGCGATTCAATTTGTTTATCCCAAAGATGGCATTGAAATCTATATTCCAAAGAATCTGGATGCTACTAGATCTATGGTAGTTTTTGAAGTAAAACATAGAAATGAAGATAGTGCTATTTTTTGGCATCTAAATAACCAATACATGGGTACAACCTATGGATCCCACACCTTAGAGTGCCAACCTATTTCAGGTGAGCATATACTTAAAGTTATCGATCAATCGGGGTATAATCGTTCCGTTCGTTTCACTGTTAAATAATCATCTAAAATAGATTAATCTCTTATAACTCTTTAGATAGATTCTCTTTCATGCGTTTAAAATAATAGGAGGGAATAAATCGCCTGATCAAGTAACTTAATGTCGCTGTACGACCACAAGTAACCAATTTTTTCCCTTTTTGAATAGCACGCCATGTTTTTTGAACGATCTCATCAGGTAATACCTCAGGACCAATCACTTTCTTTTTCTGATGAATGGCTGCATTTGACCTTTTTTGCTCATTTACTGAGATAAATCCGGGACAAACCATAATAAATTGAAGATCATCCAACTCAGCATCCAATGATTCGAAAAAACCATGTAAGGCATGTTTACTAGCTGAATAGGCTGAACGCCCCAATAGAGGAGCAAATCCAGCAACACTTGATATTGTAATGACAATTCCCTTTTGATGTATCAAAGATGGTAATGAAAGATGAGTACAGTGTACCGAACCCATAAAATTCACATCCATCACTTTCTGAGTGATACGAATCGGATCTGCAGTTTCAAGGTATCGTTGAATGTGAGTGATTCCGGCATTATTGATGAGCATATATATCGGCCCCAATTCATTTTGAATATCATCAAAGG
The DNA here is from genome assembly GCA_964221885.1 of Luminiphilus sp. Lineage (GTDB taxonomy): Bacteria > Bacteroidota > Bacteroidia > Chitinophagales > Saprospiraceae > Aureispira. Next base: position 19,410 of record CAXQBA010000122.1, read on the forward strand.
TCTTTTTACATTGTTCTAGATCGGTAATATTACATACAAATCCTTTAAAGAATTGGGAATATCCGTTAGACCATTCATTCGACAAGGAATTAATACGATCCTCATCCAAATCTAAACCAGCCACCTTAAATCCTTTCTGCACAAAAAAACGAGCAAATGCTCCTCCTAAGTTTCCAGTTACACCAGTAATCACGACCACCCTGTCCTGATCCATTACCATAAATTCATATTTTATAGGCTATTTTTAAAAAAATTCATTTTTAATATAGGTCAAAAAGCCGTATCTTACGCGGTAATTCCAAAATAAGTATCAAATGGCAAATAAAACATCGTCCGCATCTACAACATCTATTCCATCAAACACGCAAAATCCAATAGTACTTCCTCGAGATACTGCAGAAAAGTATTGTATTATTGGTGCAGGACCAGCTGGTATGTCTGGTGCTAAAGCTTTAAAGGATAAGGATATCCCTTTTGATGGATTTGAAATGGGCGTTGACTTTGGTGGTCTTTGGAATATTGAGAATCCGAAGAGTACGATCTATGAATCTGCTCATCTTATCTCATCTAAGACAATGACCGAGTTTAAAGATTTCCCCATGTCAAGAGATACACCGGATTATCCCAACCATCGTCGAATGTGTGCCTATTTCAAGAATTATGCTGCTCATTTTAAATTATACGATCATTTCTTTTTCAATACCAAGGTGCTCAAAGTTGAGAAAATGAATTCGCAATGGATGGTCACTATCCAAACGAAAGATACACAGATACATACTTTTTTTTACAAAGGAGTAATCATTGCCAATGGTACTCTTTCAGAACCGAATCTACCTAATTTTGAAGGTTCATTTGATGGAGAGTTGATACACTCTAGCCAATATAAAAATGCATCTATTTTTGATGATAAACGTGTTTTGGTCATTGGGGCTGGAAATAGTGGATGTGATATCGTTGTTGATGCAGTACATCGTGCTAAAAAGGTAGATATCAGCGTACGTAGAGGGTATTATTTTGTTCCAAAGTATGTTTTTGGAAAACCCTCAGACACTATTGGAGGAAAGATCAAATTGCCTCGTCGATTGAAACAGCTTGTTGATAACAAACTCCTTAAATGGTTTACAGGTGATCCTGAACGATTTGGTTTTCCAAAACCCTCCTATCGCATCTATGAATCACATCCTGTTATTAACACACTGATCCTTCACCACATTGGTCAAGGTGATGTAACAGTTCGTGGCGACATCAAAAAACTTGAGAAAAACACGGTCTATTTTAAAGATCTTCACACGCAAGAATATGATATGATCGTGGCGGCTACAGGTTATAAACTCCATTTTCCATTCATTGAGAAAAAACACTTGAATTGGGACGGTTATAGCCCTCAATTATATTTGAATATCTTTCACCCTGAATATGATAATTTATTTGTACTAGGGATGGTTGAAGCGGCTGGACTTGGCTGGGAAGGAAGATATGAACAATCTAAATTAATGGCGAATTATATAAAAGGTATTGAGGAAGAAAACCCAGCTGCTTTAAAGTTTCAACAAAAGAAGAAAGGAAATCAACCTGATCTAAGTGGTGGATTCAGCTACCTTAAATTAGCGAGAATGTCTTATTATGTCCACAAGGATACCTATAGAAATCTGGTAACTAAGGAGGCCTCAAAACTAGCCTAAGTTCATGCCAGATATTGACAGTATTCAAATACAATTCAGTGCTCAATCCCAATGGATCCTACAATGTATCTTGGGATTGATTATTTTCGGTATTGCATTGGATGTGAAAGTCGATCAGTTCAAAGAAGTTTTGAAAAAACCACTACCCTTTTTTCTTGGCTTATTTTTCCAATTCGTTTTATTCCCAGCTTTAACATTCATACTTCTTTGGATCGCTTGTTGTGTATATCCAACGGCTATTCGTCCAAGTCTGGCATTAGGAATGATTCTGGTTGCAGCTTGTCCAGGAGGTAATATGTCTAATTTTTTCACCCATTTAGCCAATGGAAATACTGCATTATCTATTTCCATGTCTACTGTTTCAACACTAGCTGCCGTCATTATGACACCATTGAATTTCTCTTTATGGGGATATCTACTGCCTTGTACGCAAGATATGGTCACGGAACTTTCCATCTCATTTCTTGATATTTTTATAACCATCTTAACTATTTTGGTTTTTCCATTAGGGCTGGGTATGCTTTTAAATTTGAAGCGTCCAAAATTAGCAGATCGCCTTAAAAAACCATTCAAACAATTTTCCATTGCTGCATTTGTGTTATTGATCGGGATAGCTCTGTCAGCTAATTTTGATCTTTTTCTACAATATATTGCCCTAACTGCTATTCTGGTTTTCATTCAAAATGCAATGGCTATTGGTATCGGCTTCTGGGGCAGCCGTTTTTCAGGACTTTCAAACAAAGATGCACGCACTATTGCTATTGAAGTAGGTATTCAAAATTCAGGTCTTGGTCTTCTTTTATTCTTTCAATACTTGAATATGTATGGAGGTGTAGGTATAGTTACAGCTTGGTGGGGTATCTGGCATATGATCGCTGGTCTGACTGTATCATTATATTGGCAAAAAAAATAATATGACTATTTTAATTACGGGATCTCAAGGTTATTTGGGTCAAATTGTCCTAAAAAAACTACATATATTAAAAGATACATTAGGTATCCAAAAGATCATTGGTTTAGACATTCATGATGTGAATAGCGAGATTTTGGATTATACATATATCAAAAAAGACATTCGTGATACATCAATTTCTGAGTTATGTGTTGAGCATAAGGTTACACATATTGTTCATTTAGCAGCAATCTTAAATACCCAAAATCACAGTCGTGAATTTCTTTACGAAGTCGATGTCTTAGGAACAAAAAATATTCTAGAAGCAGCGGTTGCTGCAAATGCAGAACAGATTATCATTAGTTCAAGTGGTGCAGCTTATGGGTATCATGCCGATAATCCTAGTTGGTTGGCGGAGACAGATCCATTACGCGGAAATGACGATTATCCTTATTCATACCACAAGAAGCTTATCGAAGAGATGATGGCGGACTACAAAAAAGAACATCCTAAGCTTCATCAAGTTATTTTTCGAGTCTGTACGATCCTTGGAAAAAC
>CAXQBA010000123.1:0-3168 GCA_964221885.1 Luminiphilus sp.
CAATGAATATTCATCTTCGCAAGATCCATCATAACCTGATCTAAAAAGGGATCATCCAACATCGTTTTAATATCTTTTAAAGAGTGGATGAGCGGTCCTTTCCGAAATTTCTAGGTGATTTCAAACAAGTGCTGTTCAAATTTAACCATGAACTTGGTATCGAGTTGAAATACCGTGATCTTCATCAACGGATGGTCTATATTACCAATTATTCTCATGATTCTGTTAGGTTACTCCAATATGTTTTATCGGGAATTAGTAATGCTTTTACGTGATCCCCTGTAGCGGTATTTAAAATATTTGGTCTCCGACTTTGAGGTAAAACTTGCACATCATAGATCTCATCAACACTGCTTAACCATGAAACAGTACCTACGATCTGAGCAGAAGGTAAATGAAGTATCTGTAAACCAGCAATAGATGATTCCTGCGGAATATTCAGTTTACCAAAAGAAGATGAATTCGTACGAATCTTGGATGTTCCAATAAATAAATAGTCCCCATGTTTAGCCATGCCACGTAGAAAACCAGGTATATGCGCAACTACATCGTAGGTACCTTTCTCAGTATCTACACAGACCAATTCTTGATTAGCGGATAACAAGCAGTACAAGACGCCATCATACACTCTGGGTGCGTGAGGCATACCAAGCCCTTTCACAACAACCTCACTAGTTGGAACGTGCATTATTACACCTCCATTAGTTATGGAATCACGCCAGGAACGCTCCGTATTACCTGTTCCTAATGCAGATACATACGTTGGCTGATTATCAACCATAGCTAAACCATTCAAGTGACAACGATCCTCAGAAATCAAAGAATCTATAAAGGGTGGTTGCCAAATAGGTCTGAAGCTAAATTGATCATCGATCTTCGTGATGCATGAAAAAGACGTATTGACTCCATACAATCCATCCACACCAAAATGAAGGTCGTGCATATCAAGATATCCCGTGTAGTATGATGCCATGGGTAAAAACATCGTATCGTAAACACCCCTTTTTTTAGGATAGTTTTCTGCTAACTCTCTTGAATTTTTAAGAACCACCACTTCACTTTTTGTAGCTATGGCCATTCTGTCTCCATCGATAGCCACCCCCATTGCTCTATTGAATGTTCTGGGTAATTGAATCAGCCGACCATCTTCAGAAGCTGATAATAAAAGTACCTTTCCTGCTTGATAGGTACTTAGCACTAATGAAATACCTGTTTGATACAGAATATCAGCTACTTGGCCCTGTACTTGACAGCTGAATGGTGGTAAATGATCTCTATTCATATATCTATTCGTGAATTTTCTTTCCTAACCCATAAACAATCAGAAACATAAGTCCTATTCCTAATGCGAAGCTAACTAAAAAGGGTAATGAGAATGCCGTTGAAACATAGGTCATCAATAAACTAACAGCACCCACAGACAAAGCATATGGTAACTGTGTTTTCACATGATCGATATGATTACAATTACAGGCTAATGAACTCAAAATCGTTGTATCGGATATTGGCGAACAATGATCACCTAACACCGAAGCAGCTAACACAACGGCTATCACATTATACAACAACTCCATAGCTGATGCCTGATCAAGACCGGCTTGTTGTGAAATGATCCAGACCATTGGTATGGCAATTGGATATAAAATGGCCATGGTACTCCAACTGGAACCTGTCGAAAAAGCGATCAATGCTGCTAAAATAAACACAACAACAGGAACCATATAAGGACTTAAACTATCACCTAAAGCTGAAGTAAGAAATTCTGCTGTCATCAAATCCTCTGTGGTTGAAGCCAAAGACCATGCTAAAATTAGGATCAATAAGGCTGGCATCATCGTTTTAAAACCAGCAACAACTGTTTCGATCGACTCACCAATATTCATAATTCTCTGAGAAACGGTTAAGATCAAGGCCACAACTATTGCAGACATAGAAGCCCAAAGAAGCGCTACATATGAATCTGAATTCCCGATAAGTATCCCTAGCTTTCGTAAACCACCAATCTGCCGCTCTGCATCTAACTGATGTAACTCATGCCAAATAGCAGACCAGGCAAAGTCAGCTTCTTGAAATACACCCATTTCAACGAGTGCAGAAAAACTTCCCTCCATACCTGTACTGATCAACCCAAGCATTGTTCCAAATACTACGACTGCCACGGGAATAAATCCATTGAACCATCTTAGAGGTGCTCCTTTTACAGGCTCTAACTCTTCCATGTCATCATCCGTAATGGATTCACTTTCTCGAATATATAGCTTACCGGTTTCTTTGGATCGTTTTTCAGCTTTATACATCGCCCCAAAATCACGAACTGATATAACAATGATCAAAATAAAGATCAATGTAAAGAATGAATAGAACGAATAACGCAACGAGCTCAAAAAGATAGAATACGCTGAAGGTGGATTTTCTAGACCTGTCAATGTAGGAATCGCATCACTTATGTAATTCAACTCAGCTCCAATCCATGTTGTAATGAATGCAATAGCAGCAATTGGTGCAGCCGTTGAATCAACAATGTATGCTAATTTCTCACGGGAAATTCGATATTTATCCGTTAAGGGTCTGACCGTATTACCAACGATCAAACTATTTGCATAGTCATCAAAAAAGATGGCTACCCCTAATATCCAAGTAACCAGCTGTGTACTTTTTGGTCCTTTAGCTAAAGGCTCGAATTTACGAACGATACCAGCCATACCTCCATTTCTTGATATGATAGCCACTACGCCACCTATCATGATCGAGAATACTATGACGGATAAGTGACTCGTGGACGACAAGGCATCTATAATGTAATGATCTAGTACGGATAAAAATGACCCTAGTATGCCTGTAATTGTTAAAGGCATTCCTTGAGATATCCAGGCACCCGTAAATATACCAAAGAATAAAGCCAGTAAAACTTGTCTGAATACTAAGGCTAATAATATGGCAATTAATGGGGGTAAAATAGATAACCACAACGGAATATTCTGAACCGTAACAGCACCACCCGACGCTAATTTTATGTGATGTAGAAAACTATTCGACTGTTCTACACAATGCCCATCATCACATTTTTGTGTATATGTTTTTACAGAAACAAGCGATCCATCTCGAGTTGCATCATAGGGCCAAATGATCCTATTTTGGTTAATCAATACCCATTTTTTTTCATCATTG
>CAXQBA010000124.1:0-3553 GCA_964221885.1 Luminiphilus sp.
ACAACAAACAATTTGATCGAGTAATCGATATGGTAAAAGGTGTAAATTCCCTTGGCATGGAAGTTTGTTGTACTTTAGGTATGCTATCGAAAGAACAAGCAGAGCGTCTAAAAGAGGCTGGGCTTCACGCATACAATCACAATCTCGATACTTCTGAAGGACATTATGCTGAGATCATAAGTACCAGAACTTATCAAGATAGGCTTGACACATTGGAACATGTACGCGAAACAGGTATCAACGTTTGTTCTGGTGGAATTATTGGTCTTGGTGAAACAAATGAAGATCGTATCACAATGCTTCATACCTTATCTAATTTGCCAAAACATCCAGAATCTGTTCCTGTGAATGCTTTGGTTGCTGTTGAGGGTACACCACTCGAAAATCAAGAAAAAGTATCTATCTGGGATATGCTTCGCATGATAGCAACGGCAAGGATCATCATGCCAGCTTCACAGATTCGTCTATCAGCAGGTCGTCAGGAAATGTCTGTTACAGATCAAGCAATGTGTTTCATGGCAGGTGCAAGTTCAATATTTGCGGGTGAAAAGTTACTAACAACACCAAACCCCGATGTAAATCAAGATAAAGAGATGTTTGACCTTTTGGGTTTAAAACCAATGGCTGCTTTTAAAGGTCAATGTAGAGAACAAGAGGCGAATGCATTCAGTTAATTACATGATCCTTTTCTGAGAGATCACAACAATTCCTCTGTAACACGCTACAATATCTTCAATTTTATTAAATTGGTGAACGTTCACTAATTTTGATCTGCTTTGTCTGTACTATCAACAAATAAGTCTATTCTCGAACACTTGATTTTCTCATCTCTTGATTACCTGAGAGGGAATTGGGAAACGGATCATGCTGTGAACTTAATTTTTGGATTAGTCTTTCTTCGTAAGATTGAGTGCCAACAAAAACAAAAAGAATTCGATACACCCTATCATTTTGATGTTATAGATGATTGGTGTCCTAAATGGTCAAATGCCATCCTTGAGAAGGATACAACGTATCATCAAACATTTTTAAATTATTTGCATCAAATAGAGGCCTGCCACGAATCCTTAAACGGACTCTTTTCTCATTTACATGAAGCATTGATCAATGGTTTTATTTCTGAACATTTACTCCCTTTTCTTAAGGAGTTATGTCAAAATAAAGAAATTATAGATTGTATAGAATCGATTGAATTTGGTGATCTGTTCAATAATTGTTTGAATAAATTAGCTATTGGGCTTGAAAAGAATCATAAAAAGATCTTCACACCACGACCTGTGAATGAAATTATATCTCATATGCTCAATGATCCGTCCGGACAATCAATTATTGATCCAGCCGTCGGTTTTGCAGGAACACTAATTGCCATTATCAACCAACATCCTTATAAGGATATTCATATCGTTGATAATAATCCCTTTGCACTAATTTTAGCGCGTATGAATCTGATCGCAAATGGTGTTTACCATTTTACGTTCAGTTGCAATTGTGCCATTACAGAACCATCTACTACAAAAATCTTTGACCGTGTTGTATGTCATTTACCCATAGGATTGAATTTTGATACAAAGTTGGTTAAACATCAATCCTATATTAATATACCTTTCGACACTAATAAACCAATGTTAGAAGGAATGAGTTTATTCATCCAACGTTCCTTACATCTACTAAATGATGATGGGAAAATGGCCATTCTAATTCCTACACAACATTTACAAGATACGAATGAGTTTCAAAAGGTAAGGGAATACATGATCAAGCGAGATTGGGTTGAAAGTGTAATTTCACTACCCTATGGATTACTTCAACGAACCAGTGGACCGATCAGTTTGATTCTTCTCAATAAAAACAAATCGCAAAAGCATCAATCACAAATACTTTTTGTAAATGCAACTGAATTATCCATCAATGAAACAACTAGTTTACGAAGAGAATTAACGAATCAAAGTACGCGAGCTATCCAACAGGCGTTAATGAACCCAACGAATATAGAATACTTACATTTGATGAATCAGGTCGATTTTGTAAAGATTGATGAAATACAAAGAAACAGGTACAATCTTGATGCAAAAAACTATGCGTCTTTGACTCGAAAAAAACTGAATGAGCTAGCACGTGTTGGTTCACTAATCCAAATGGCTGACATCATTAATCCTGATCAGCCTTCGATATGGTTTAACCAATCACCACCTAAACCATTTCCATATGTTCGAATTGGTGATCTAGGTTTTACCTATAGTAACTACCCTCTTCGAGTTGAAAATTGCATCATGTCTGACCAATTGGATCAACTAAAAGGGCAGTTGATTAGCCAGTCAAGCCTTTTGATTAATCGATCAGGAGATCGCTTCCTTGCTTCATATTTTGAACATGAAGGAACAGATATTTTAGTTGATGAATCGATTCTCTGCTTAGATGTGGATAAAGATAAAATCGTGATCGATTATCTAATTATGAAAATGTTTGATAAACTCTTTATCGAACAGATAAATTTGATCAAAAAAGAAGATCAAAATAAAGACATTAACTTAGAGCAGTTCAAAAAACTATGCATTGAATATTTTACGAAATCACAGCAAGAAAAATGGGTCAAAAACCGTAAGATCGAATTGCTTATAGCGGGTGAAAAGAAAGTTAATCAGCTCAAGAATGATATCTACAAAGGTAAACTGAAAGCATATGCCGATCAAATGCGTATTATCTCTTCGATTCAACATGAATTAGGAAATAAATTACCAGCAGTCTTGACTGAGTTTAAAAACTTACGATTTTATCTGGATGAATTGTCGGCAAAGAATGAAGTCTATCATACAGAACTTTCATTATATGAGCCAGATATGTCTGACGAAGAGGTCGATAGTTTTGGCGATGTATTGAATCGAATTGAAGCAATACTGACCCACTCTATTCATTCTATTGACGCAACCAGTGATATTATAAAGGCAGATCGATCGAAGATGAGCATAGAAAGAGTAGACCTCAGAGAATTCTTTGATTCGTTTCTTGCCATGCACCAATCTGATCCAGCTTTCTCCATTCAGATTGAATTTGAAGAAAATGCACAAGGAAATGATGAATCTATTTACACAAATTTAGATAGAACTCAATTTCATTTGGCGCTTTCTAATTTAGTTGAGAATGCAAAAAGACATGGATTTGTGGGTGATCGTCGATATGTTATTCATTTTCAAGTAGGGTTTTCCGCAGATCAATCTCATGTGATCATCGTCTATAAAAATGATGGAAAAGCCTTCCCGGATGGATATACATTTGAAGATTTTATCGGCTATGGTAATTATGCTGGTACGAGTGGACATTCTGGAATCGGTGGTTACCTAATACACCGAATTATTGAAAACCATAATGGAACCATTCGTTTTTTAGGGCCGAGACATGTCTCTGATCCATATAAAGTTACATTTGAGATCTCCATTCCAATCAGCTAGCTCTTACAATTACCATTTAAACCATTGATTAGATTTGGTTAATTTTTGTATATTGAGTGTCATTGATACACTTACTTCAATTTTAATTAACTACCATGAATCGATAT
>CAXQBA010000125.1:0-4429 GCA_964221885.1 Luminiphilus sp.
GTTATGCCTTTAGGTACTTTAAAATTTGTAATTTTGTTACATATAATTTTGAAAAAAAACACGAAGGAAGCACCTCATAAATATTATTAATGGGTTAATCCTATATTAAATATATGTAAATTTAATGTTAAATGAAAGTGATCTATGCTTTATTATGCCTTTTTTTATTCCTTAATTCTTGTAATAACACGGTTCAAGAACCTGTTATCCTAAATGAATATGGAGCTAAAACAGGTATTCCAGCCATTGATGCCATCACTGTCGACATTAAAAACAACCCAGATAATATGGAACTTTATGTCGAACGATGTCAAGCTTACAGTAGTGAAGGCTTTCATAAAGAGGCGGTTAGAGATGCTGAGATCATATTAAGTTTAGATTCGACCAATTGGCGATCATACCGCTTATTAGCAGGATGCTATTTAGATAATAACGAATCAAGGCGTGCCTTAAAAACATTGGATAAAGGGACTGAACGATTTCCTGAAAATGCATACCTTTTATTAGTCCAAGCTGAAATGAATCACATCCTTCAACAATTCGATCAGGCTATTCTTGCCACTGAGAAGATTCTGAAATTTGATCGATACAATGTGGAAGCTCATTTCATGCAAGGAATTATTCTTAAAGACATGAAAGATACGGCTAGAGCCATCAATGCGTTTCAATATGCCGTTGAACAAGATGCCGATCATATTGACTCATACATTGAATTGGCTCATATTTTCTACCAACTTGGCAAGCCGATCGCAGTTGATTACTATCACAATGCCTTGCGAATTGACTCTACAAACTACACCGCTATAAAAGGTCTTGCTTTATATCATCATCAAAATGGTCAATTAGAAAAAGCAAAGGAAATCTATCAAAAATTGATCTATCACCATCCTCAAGAATCTGATGGAAGTTATAATTTTGGACTACTGTTCATGGAAGAGGAAAATTGGTCGGAAGCCCTTCGCTATTTTGATATAGCTACAAAATATAGTCCTCAATTTGCTGAAGCATATTATTTCAAGGGATATGCATTAGAAGAACTCGGTCAAATAGATAAGGCGAAAATAGCATACACAAATGCCATGAATAATAACGACAGAGATAACAAAGCAGCACAAGCGCTTGAACGACTTACAAATTAATCTAATCTATAAAACAACGTAAAACATCAAAAAAAAATGATCAAGGTATTAGTAAATGATGGCATGCATCAAGATGGAAAGACTAGGTTGGAAGAAGCCAACTTTCAAGTAGATACAAATAATATACCACAGGATGAACTTATTAACCGATTACCCGAATACGATGCAGTGATTGTGCGATCTGCAACCAAAATTCGCAAAGAACTCATCGACCAATGTCCCAATCTTAAATTGATTGCAAGAGGTGGTGTTGGTATGGATAATATTGATGTTGAATATGCTAGATCGAAAGGAATCAAGGTAATGAATACCCCTAAAGCTTCTTCTCAATCAGTTGCTGAATTAGTGATTGGACACATGTTCTCATTATCTCGATTTTTACATCGTTCTTATTTAGAAATGCCTACATCTGGACATTCAAACTTCAAAGCCTTGAAAAAATCATATGCCAAAGGTCAATTAGTAAGAGGAAAGACCTTAGGAATCATTGGTTTTGGTCGAATTGGTCAAGAATTGGCTAGTTCAGCTATTGGAATGGGAATGAATGTAATCGCTTATGATATTCGTGATGGAAATGTCGACGTTCCTATTAAATCACCGATGTTGGAGGGCCAAAACTTTACCATTTCTATTAAGATCAGCACTATGGAGACGCTACTTACCAAATCAGATTTCATCAGTATTCATGTACCAAGTACCGACAAACCAATCCTTGGTGCTGCTGAGATCGCTAAAATGAAGAAAGGGGTTATTTTAATCAATTCAGCTCGTGGTGGAACGATTGATGAAGATGCCCTCATTGAAGGTTTAAATAGTGGCCAAGTTTCAGCTGCAGGTTTAGATGTATTCGTTAATGAACCGACACCTAGAGCTGATCTATTAGGACATCCAAAGGTTGCCTGTTCACCTCATATCGGTGCATCAACGGTAGAAGCTCAAAGAAATATAGGTTTGGAATTAGCCGACGGTCTGCGTCAGCATTTTCAATAAAATACTAGATCCATGTAGGTGATATTTTTCACTTACATGGATTCTCTTTACTTTACGTATTGGTTGGCTATCAAACCGATCGAAATGTTCTCAGAAATACTTAACATAATGATACGTCGAATTTACTGCTTAATCTTATTACTATTTTTTTCAACCAACCTATCCTGGTCACAAAATCCCGTCAACTGGTCACTTGAAACTGAACGGATTGATGAAAAAGTAATCGAACTAACATTCACTGCTACTATTGAAAAAGGTTGGTATACGTACTCACAATTTATCGGTGACGAAGGGCCTATTCCTACGACCATAGAGTTTGAATCGACCAATCAGCGTATTGAAAAAAAATCAACAGAATCCACCTCAGATCCATCTTACAAATTTGAGGGTTTTGATGAGATGTTCGACATGGACATTATTAAGTATAAGCACGACTTTACTATCAAACAACAACTTGTTTTCGATAATCCAGATATTGAAATCCAGGGTTATTTGACCTATATGACCTGTGATGATACACGCTGTTTACCACCTACAGACTATGAATTCAGCTTTTTACCTAGTAATGTTAAAGCTCCTAATGTGGCTGATCAAGTTGTGACGAATGACACCATAACAGATAATATGTCTACTACCGTGTCAGAGCCTGTTCAATGGAACATAAGCTACACTTCTTTACCCGATCAACAATTTAAAATAGTTGCTCAAGCTGAAATTGCAGAGGGATGGTATGTTTATTCACAAGAAAATGATCCAAATGATGGCCCGATTCCTACCAGTATTTTTATGGATGACACGAGTAATGTAACTCTTGTGAATAAAACGGAACGTAGTGCGGACCCCTCTTATCGACTTTCTGGATTAGATTTGGTTTTTGATACAGAATTGATCAAATACAAAAAGCAATTCCTGGTTGAGCATGTGTATAAAGTTACTGATACAACTAAAATATATAAAGGATTTTTAGAGTATATGACCTGCGACGACACACAATGTATGCCGCCAACAGCAGTTGAAATTGAATTTGGATTTGGGTCACATAAAGATGATTTACTTCTGGGTACAGTTTCAGGTGATATTTTTGATCCCAGCCGACCTAAACTTATAGCTTCGATGTCTAAGATTGACTCCGAGGTAGATGTAGCTGGAATGAGTCTATGGACCATTTTTATATTGGGCTTTGGTGGTGGCCTTTTGGCATTGCTAACACCATGTGTTTTTCCAATGATACCAATGACTGTTTCTCTTTTTTCAAAAGGAAAGAAAGATAAAAAGGAGGGAATTAAAAATGCAGTAACGTTTGGTGCTTCCATTATTGTTATCTATGTGGCTCTTGGTCTAATTATAACAATGGCATTTGGCGAAAATGCCTTGAATCAACTTTCCACGCATTGGCTGATGAATCTTATTTTCTTTTTACTATTCACTATCTTTGCATTTTCATTTTTTGGGTATTTTGAGATACAACTTCCTTCATCATGGGTTAACAAGGCCGACAAAGCCTCATCAAAAGGTGGACTCATTGGTACTTTTTTCGGTGCCTTTTCAATTGCATTGGTTTCCTTCTCTTGTACCGGTCCCATTGTTGGAACTTTACTAGTACAAGCAGCTGTTAATGGCGGTGTCGTTGGTCCGACGATTGGTATGCTTGGCTTTTCGGTTGCTCTAGCTTTACCTTTTACACTTTTTGCAGCCTTCCCAAGTTGGTTGCAATCACTACCAAATTCAGGAAGCTGGATGACCTCTATGAAAGTAATTTTAGGATTTATAGAATTGGCCCTTGGTCTTAAGTTTTTATCGACGGCTGATTTAACAGAGCATTGGGGCATTCTTCCTTATGAACTTTTTGTAGGATTATGGGCAATTATTTTTGTTTGTATGACCTTGTATCTATTTGGTCTGATCAATTTCCCACATGATAATCCAAATGCGAAGATATCAGCAAAAAGAAAAGGGCTAGGCGTTTTTTCAGCAGCCCTAACTATTTCAGTATTATCGGGTTTTTTGACCAATCCACAAACGAATGCCTTCAAAACCCCTTTTTGGCTTAGTGGATTAGCACCGTCCGCCTGTTATTCATATATCAAACCTTGTCATGATACTCAGAACAATGCTTTAACGACTGCTGATAGTAACTATATATTCAGTGATCATTGTCCACCTGGGATCAATAAATGTTTTGATGATTATGACGAAGCATTGAAATATGCCTCTGAGAAGAAAATGCCTATTCTAGTTGATTTTACAGGTTACGGCTGTGTAAATTGTCGGAAAATGGAAGAAAATGTATGGATTGATCC
>CAXQBA010000126.1:0-6673 GCA_964221885.1 Luminiphilus sp.
GATGATTCGTTTATTACAAATAATTTTATTTTCAATAGGTGTATTCTATTCTGCATTCGCACAACGAATACAGTTGTCGTCGCCTATCGGTAAAATTGATGATTCGAATTATCAATTAGTTGATAAATTAAACGATTCTCTCATTGTCATTAACCAGGTTTCCAATAGGATTATTGTAGAATCATACAATGATTCGTTAGATAAGTTCATGGAAAAGACGTTAGATTTTTCTCCCATTCAGCAGATTCATCTTCTAAAAGCGATTTCCAAGAATAAAGAGATCTCCATTCTATATTACTATCAACGGAAAGGAGCCACATACATTAAGTCTCGTGTTATTGATGGGAAGGCTAATACCCTGAGCGATGATTTGATTCTATCATGTAGTGGTCTGGTTCATTTTTCTGTAGAGGAAGATATTTCGATTTCACCCGATCAACGATACTTGACGTTTAAATATTATTCAAGTAAACATGTTGCCCAATTACTCTGCTATGATATAATTGACAAGACTGTTTTCTGGAGAAAACACATTACGTCCAAGAACTTGTGTTTCGATAGACACTACAAAAAAATCATAACAAACAATTTAGGACAATCTTTCATGATGTGTCATAAATTTATTCCAAGCCAACAGGAGAGTTATGTATACATTTTTGAGTTTGATGCAGATTCTACTGAACATGCCTACACTTTAGATCTTAAAGGGTATAGAATGGGTGATTTTAATATCTCTTACGATCATATACATGATAAGGTCATGGTATTAGGATTTTATGGTGAATCTTCTTTTTATGCACAAGGAATCTTTTCAGCGCGATTCAATGTAGACGAATCCTATAAGATGGCTGCTTTTAATGATTTTGATCAGACCTTGATGCGAAGTTTCACTGGTAAGAAAAAAGACAACATTAAAGGATTGCATAATATTTTTATCGATGATGTGATCTTGCGTAGGGATGGGGGTGCACTTATTGTTTCTGAACAGCATTTTGTTTATGAAAAACAGTATACAGACCGAGGAGATCAGCAGATCTACTCTAGCAAAGCTGATTTTTTGTATGAAAATATTTTATTGACTAGTATTCATCCAACAGGTGAACTGCATTGGAATGAGGTACTACATAAAAGTCAGAGTTCAGAAAATGACGAAGGTAAATATTCTTCTTTTTTCCTTTTTAAAACGAATCGCTCGATTCGTTTCGTCTACAATAATGATATCCGCAGAGGAACGAGTATTTTTGAATATGTGGTCCAGGGAAATGGTGAGGTACAACGAAATGTATTATCTCATCAATCAAAAGGGAGTGATCTGTTACCCAATTTCAGAAATAGTCTTCAAACATCAGCCAATGAAATGGTTGTATTATCTGAATCAAATCGAAAATGGCGACTTATGCAGATAAATTATTAATTTGTTGACGATTATTTATTTGTATTCATCAGAACACTATGTATTTTCTTTTTCGACAGAATAATTTTTTTTCTGTTTTTCTTCTTATGGTGATCATGCTATTGATTTCCGTTGTAAATGCGATGATTTTTCAGATCATTCCTTTGAAAATAACGACACTCAATATTTCATTCACTTCGTTTGATATTCCTGGTATCTGGATCTATCTTTTTTACATGGCCATCATTTTGATTCAGTCTTTTTACTTGAATCAGATAGCAACGCAGTTCAAATTATCTAGAGTAGCAAGTCTAACCATTGCATTAGGCTATATTTTATTACATTTTGCTGGAGCTCCTAACTTCATCATACAACAGGTCGTTTTATCTAATTTTTTCTTGATTTATTCCTTACATGCATTATTTAACAGCTATGACAAGAAAGTTTCGCTTGTACATATTTTTAATATTGGCTTAGGTGTTGGCATAGCATCTTTGATCTATCAAGGAAATCTAGGAATGATCTTATGGGCTCTTGTCGGACTTTTATTGGTCAGAACCTTTGATCTCAGAGAGACGTTATTGGTGTTTTTTGGTTTTGCAAGTCCCTTTTTTTTGTTGTCCACCTATCTTTACGTATGTAATGATGTATCTATTTACCATTCTGGAATAATACGATTCGATGAGATGTTTGGAAATTGGTCGGGTTTATTGGGTGATACATGGTATTTTTTGATCGGACTTTTAGCCTTTATTTTTGTTTTGGCGCTCATCAACTCGCATCTTATTTTGTTCAAAACCACATCCCGAGAGAAAAAGTTTTTTTCTATTCTATATATCCAACCTATTTTCAGTGTATTAGGTATC
Organism: Luminiphilus sp.; assembly: GCA_964221885.1. Taxonomy (GTDB): domain Bacteria; phylum Bacteroidota; class Bacteroidia; order Chitinophagales; family Saprospiraceae; genus Aureispira. The sequence continues at coordinate 2,260 of CAXQBA010000126.1, forward strand.
CTCTTTATCAAACCAGTGCCTTTTTATCACTTCATAAATTTGATCCCTTGCTGCGCTATTTTACTTGGTGTTCTTTGTGTTTCGTTTAAACGATCGCTATTTTCAGAGTTGATCTTGTTATTGGTATGTAGTTTGTATATTACACAACTATTGATCATTTAAGTAAGGCATATGCGAACTCTTTTCCTTATCGTTTTAGCAATTATATCATTTACTTTCGTTTCGTTTACTCAAGAACAACCCGTTCATTGGCAGTTTAAGATCGTTCAGTCTGATAGTGGTTTACAGGTTATTGCCAAGGCTGAGATCGAACCAGGTTGGTATGTGTATTCACAATATTTAGAGAGTGATGATGGCCCCATACCGACACATTTGATGATTTCTGATTCATTATTGATCCGTTCAAAAGCAATAGAAGAAGGACCAAGTATTTATGGATATGATGACATGTTTGGTATGGATATAAAAAAGTTCAAAAAGGAGATGTTGATCCGTCAACCTATTCATAATGGGACGTTTCAAAAGTTAGAGGGTTATGTCGAGTTTATGACTTGTAACGATGAAATGTGTTTACCCCCTCGTCAGATTCCATTTACAGTGACCATCCCCTGAATGGATAAACCAAAAGGCCCCTAAGATTAGAGGCCTTTGATTCATTGACAGGTATGGATTCTAATTGAAATGTTCTTACGTTGGATCTGAATAAACTATTAACTTAATTATGGGTTTTTCCTGTCATCATTTACTTTGTATCGTCACTTAACGATTCATATAACTTCGGTCAAATTTTTTTTTGACTTTTTGAACATCAACTCAAAATCAAGTGTTAACTTCGCTGCATTACATTGATAGAAAATAATTAAGATGAAAAATACAGCGCTTACATCATTACATGAATCATTAGGTGCCAAAATGGTCGAGTTTGCAGGATACAAAATGCCGGTTTCCTATGGACGTATTATTGACGAACATATAGCTGTTCGCAATAGTGTCGGGGTATTTGATGTTTCTCACATGGGTGAATTCATTGTAAGGGGAAAAGATGCTTTAGATCTCGTTCAACGTGTTACGTCGAATGATGCATCTAAACTTGCCATCGGTGATGCACAATATTCTTGTTTGCCAAATGGAGAAGGCGGGATTGTTGATGATCTATTGGTTTATCGTTTGGATGAAGATATGTGCAATGAAGGAGAGCATGCCTTTATGTTAGTTGTAAATGCATCAAATATTGATAAAGATTGGGATTGGATCAGTTCCCATAATTCGAATAATGTGGAGATGATTAACATCTCTGATAAAACGTCATTATTAGCTGTTCAGGGGCCTAAAGCAATTGATACGATTCGTTCGTTAACGGATGTTGATGTTGATGGAATGAAATACTACACCTTCAATAAAGGTGTTTTTGCAGGTAAAAAGAATGTTTTGGTTTCAGCGACAGGTTATACAGGAGCTGGAGGCTTTGAGATATATGCACGTAATGAAGATATTCAAGCTATATGGGAGGCTATTTTTGAAGCGGGTCACCCATTTAATATCCAACCTATCGGTCTGGGTGCTAGAGATACGCTTCGTCTTGAAATGGGATATTGTTTATATGGGAATGATATAGACGACAGCACTTCGCCGTTAGAAGCCGGTCTTGGTTGGATAACCAAACTCAAGAAAGATGCATTCATCGACAAGGATCGTCTTGTCAATCAAAAAGCCCAAGGGTTACAGAGGAAACTTGTTGGATTTGTAATGGATGATAAACGAGCACCACGCAAGGATTATGTTTTGGAAACATCTTCTGGGGAAATGATCGGGCAAGTTACATCAGGTACTCAGTCACCCTCCTTAGGATATCCTATAGGACTCGGTTATGTGGCGATCGAACATGCAAAAGTAGGGAATGAGATCATGGTTGATATTCGCGGTAAAAAACGACCTGCAACGATCGTTAAGCTTCCTTTTTATTCATCTTAATCATATGATCTAATCCATTCACTATGAATGGAATACTTCTGCGTAATATCGTGTATAAAGTCTCCATTCGGACCTTATACTATCACTTTTTTTTGTATTATTGCAATCCATTTCGAGACAAAAAGCGAATGAAAGAATTAAAATACATTACAAATATTCAGAATAATGACTCCTTATCTAAGGTATCTGATATACTGGATAATCATCTGGACGTGATCAGTTGGCAAGTAGATACATTTCATCCTGAACGGATCTTGACTGTAGAGACCGACGAACGAATCACATTGGATCTCATTCCACTCATGGATGAGAAGGGCGTTGATATTCAACCATTGGAACAAAACTAGAGATGAGGTATTTTCTTGAGTTGGCATACAAAGGAACTCATTTTCACGGATATCAATCTCAGCCAAATGCTGATACGATCCAATCAGAAATAGAGACCTGTTTACGCACTATCCTCGGTGTTGAAACTCAAGTTGTGGGTTGTGGTCGTACAGATACAGGTGTACATGCATCTCAGTTTTTTCTTCATTTTGACACGGATACTATCTTGGAAGGTGATCTGTTTATTTACAAACTTAATGCGATTGTTCATCCAGATATTGTTTTCTATCGATTACATCCAGTAGCTGACGACGCCCATGCTAGATTTGATGCTGAATCAAGAAGTTATGCGTATTATATGGATCTTAAAAGAGATCCATTTCGACAAGAAACTGCCTATTTTTTTCCATTCCAAAGCGAGTTAGATATTGAACTGATGAATCAGGTGGTCACTAAATTGAAATCATATACCGATTTTACAACATTTTGTAAATCAAGAACCGATGTTAAAAATAAGATATGTACCTTGACTCGTTCTGAGTGGCACTTCGATGAGGAACGATCAACACTGATTTATAAGGTCAGTGCTAATCGATTTTTGAGGGGAATGATTCGTTTGATCGTGGGTATGAGTATTCAAGTAGGACGTGGTACGATGTCAGTCGAACATGTCGTGTCTTGTATGGAAAATCGTTCGTTGCTTGATAAACCATATTCAGCACCAGCTAAGGGCTTGTTTCTGAGGGATATTATATACCCTTACATCTCTAATCGTTAGATGTCGTAATTCAATACGGGCATCAACCACTTTTCGGCTTCCTCTAAGGAAATACCTTTTCGATCGGCATACGATTCAACTTGATCTTTTTCGATATTACCTAAGCCAAAATATTTTGAAGATGGATGAGAGAAATACCAGCCACTGACAGAGGCTGCAGGGTACATTGCACAAGATTCGGTCAAATAGATACCAGTGTTTTGTTTCACATCTAATAAGTCGAATAATTTGTGCTTTTCAGTATGTTCTGGACAAGCAGGGTACCCTGGTGCAGGACGAATACCCACATATTTCTCTTTGATTAACGCTTCATTGTCAAGGGTTTCTTCTGAGGCGTATCCCCAATATTTTGTTCTAACCTTCATGTGTAGGTATTCAGCAAAAGCTTCTGCTAAACGGTCGGCTAGTGCTTTCAACATAATCGCTGAATAATCGTCATGTTCCTTTTCAAAGGATTTGATCCTTGATTCGATATTTCCACCTGTCGTTACTGCAAAAGCACCTAAAAAGTCACGTACTCCAGTACCTTTTGGAGCAATGAAGTCAGCTAATGAATAGTTGGCTTGGCCTGGTGCTTTTTGGCGTTGTTGGCGTAAATGATTTAGAGTACATATGGTATTACCAGCATCATCGTAAAGAGTGGTATCGTCTTTGTCATTACTAGAAGCGCTATAAAATCCAATGACTGCATTGGCTGTTAACCATTTTTCATCAATGATCTGATCAAGCATTTGTTGTGCATCTGCAAATAACTTTTTGGACTCCTCCCCAACAATCTCATCGTTGAATATTTCAGGATATTTTCCACGTAGTTGCCAAGAGGTAAAGAAGGGTGTCCAATCAATAAAAGGGCGTAAAATGCTCAGATCAAAATCAGAGAATACTTTTTGACCCGTGAACGTAGGTGCAGGAGGTATGTATTCATTCCAATCCAACTGGAGTTTATTCGAAACAGCTTTGTTGTATGTCAAATAACGCTTAGCTGATTTACGATTACCTCGTTGTTCTCTAACTCTGGCTAATTCTTGTTTGATACTATCAACATAAGCATCTCTTTCCGTTTTATTTTTACTCAACAATGCACTTGCGACGGTAACGGATCTGGATGCGTCTAGAACATGGACGACTGCATTCTTTGTATATTGAGGTTCAATTTTGACAGCTGTATGAGTTTTTGAAGTTGTAGCACCGCCAATCAATAAAGGAATATTGAAGTTTTGTCGTTCCATCTCTTTAGCTACATAAACCATCTCATCTAACGAGGGTGTGATGAGACCACTCAGACCAATCATATCTACTAGTAGATATGATTGGTCTGAGTGGTCTCATCACACCCTC
>CAXQBA010000127.1:0-4213 GCA_964221885.1 Luminiphilus sp.
ATGCTTCGTTTGAAAGACAGAAAAGAGCCGGATCTTAGAAAGTGGCGTAAGTTTTTAGGTTTATACAAAAATCCAGTTCATGAGGTCAAGATTGGTTTAGTGGGTAAGTATTTGGAGTTGCAGGATGCTTACAAATCCATATTTGAGTCTTTTGTTCATGCAGGTGTCTCTAATGAATGTAAGGTGGATATCATTCCTATACATTCAGAACAGATAACAGAAGAAAATGTATCTAAACTTCTAAAAGGTGTAAAAGGTATTCTAGTTGCACCAGGTTTTGGAGATAGAGGCATCAATGGTAAGGTTACAGCTATACGTTATGCTAGAGAAAAAAATCTACCATTCTTTGGTATTTGCTTAGGTATGCAATGTGCTGTGGTTGAGTTTGCACAGAATGTATTGAAACTATCAGGTGCAGCTTCAACAGAAATGGTACCTGATACGCCATATCCAGTGATCGATCTGATGGAAGACCAAAAAGATATCCAAACCAAGGGGGGAACCATGCGACTGGGCTCGTATGAATGCCATTTAGAAAAAGGAACAAGGACACATTCTATCTACAAGAATATCAATATAGCTGAACGTCATCGTCATCGCTACGAATTCAACAACGAGTATACACAGCAGTTAGCTGATGCGGGTATGGTTGCTTCAGGTATCAATCCAGCTACTGGATTGGTTGAGGTAATAGAAATTCCTGAACACAAATGGTTTGTTGGGGTTCAATTTCATCCGGAATATAAGAGTACCGTTGAGTGTCCACATCCACTTTTTGTATCTTTTGTGAAAGTTTGTATGGGCTAGGTTTTAGTGCATATTTACTGAATGAATATGAGGTCTATGTCTGAGAAAAAAAAATTGTTATTCATGGGGATTCATCGTCCTCAACGATCTCCCTCACAACGGTTTCGTTTTGAACAATTTCAACAATTCCTCGAGAAACATAATTATACGATTGATTACTTTTATCTGATCAATGCTTGGGATGATCTTCGATTCTACTCGAAAGGGCATTACGTTGCTAAATCTTGGATCTTATTGAAAAGTATTTGGGCGTTGTTTTGGGTTTCTATACGTGCTAAAACCTATGATGTGGTGTTTGTTCAAAGAGAGGCGAATATGCTGGGAACGGTCTTTTTCGAAGCATGGATTGCTAAAAAGACCAAGATAGTCTATGATTTTGATGATTCGATTTGGCTGCAAAATGTTTCTGATGCAAATCGTTCTTTGGCGTTTCTTAAAGACCCGAATAAAACGGCAAAGCTTATTGGTATCGCCGATCTAGTTTTAGCTGGGAATCATTATTTAAATGATTATGCCAGTAAATATAGTTCAACATCCATCTATTTTCCAACTGTAGTTGATACAGATGTATATGTACCACATATACATAAGGATAAATCGGTATGTATTGGTTGGAGTGGTAGTTTTTCTACGGTACCTTATTATAAAATGCTTGTTCCTGTACTTGAGAAATTAAAACAAAAGTACGGGGATGCAATCACCTTTTCATTAATTGGTGATAGTAGCTATTCGAATGATACATTAGGGTTGAAAGGACAAGACTGGTCTGCAGATCGAGAAATTGAGATGCTCTCACAATTTGATATTGGATTAATGCCCTTACCTGATGATGAATGGACAAAGGGTAAATGTGGATTGAAAGCTCTTTTATATATGTCCATGGGAATACCAGCTGTTGTATCAGATGTTGGTGTGAATTCAGAGGTCGTAGAAGATAAAGTTACAGGGTATTTATGTCGTTCTACAGATGATTGGTTTGAATGTCTATCCATTCTTATTGAGAATCAATCAAAAAGAGTTGAGATGGGGAAGAAAGGCCGAGATACCGTTATTCATAAATATTCAGTATCTGTTTGGCAAAACACATTGTTACAGGAGATTCAATCACTGACTGGTTGAAATGCTATGTTGATCTATAATCGAGAGATCCAATCCCAGGTTTTTTGAATGCCATCTTGGAGTTTGACAGTTGGCTCCCAGTCCAGTTCTCTTTTACTTTTTTCTATAGAAAGTATATTTATGGGAACATCAAATGCACGACTTTCCATAAATGATACGTTTGGAGTATGATGGGTTACTTGTTTGCAAACCTTTAAAATGTCATTTAGAGAGTGGCCTTTTCCTGAACCTAAGTTAAATACCTTGCGATTTCCAGCGTAATCAATGGCTTTACTGATTGCTAATGCGATATCCGTAACATAGATGTAGTCTCTTACGACCGATCCATCTCCCCAAATTTCAATAGATTGGTTTTCATTTATCTTTTTTAACCAAACACCAATTACTCCTTGTTGATTTAGTAGGTTTTGACGAGGACCGTAGACATTTGAAATTCGAAGAATAAGGTAGTCTAATTGCTTGTTCTTATGATAAAAGTGAAGATAACGCTCGAATGCCATTTTTGAAATACCATATGCAGATATTGGTTTGACGGGATGTCTTTCGTCGATAGGTGTGTATTCTGGTATACCATAAATAGCACCACCAGTAGAAATGAAGATTACTTTTTGTACACCAGCAATACAGGCAGCTTCAAGCAATTGAATAGAACCTATTATGTTGCTTTGTGCATCATAGACAGGGTTTTCGGATGATGTTTTTGGAACTGTAGTCCAAGCAGCATGAATAACGAATTGGATTCCTTTAAGAACTTGAATCAAAAGTTCACGATTGCCAAAATTACCATACACTAGGTTGATTTTATCTACAAAAGGTTTAATATTGGGATGCACACTTGAACTTGAGGACAGAATCGTCACTGTATGACCTTCTTTTAACAAGTTTTCGACAATATGAGAGCCTATGAAGCCAGTGCCACCGGTGATGAGTATAGAAGCCATTTTTTTTCGTTAATAATCGTCATATATCATTTTATGCAATACTTCTACAGAGTTTTGAATGCCTCTGTGTTTAATTGCAGCATTCCTGCATCTTTCTCTTAAACTTTCTTTGTCCTCCTCCATCAATATTTTCAATTGAGCTTTTTGTTTTTCAATATTTTTTTGAGAAATATCTTCAAAAACAACACCTACATTTTCACTTTCGGCCATTATATCATCATCAGCAATTCCACGGTTCAACAAAAAAGGAATTCCGCAAGAAAGATAATTTCCGATCTTAACAGGAGTTCGGTATTTCTGAGAATCGAGTGGTGGTATGGCAATAATTCCCATATCACAGGCAGCAATATACCCTTCTATTTCATCATAAGGGATTTTGTTTAAAACTCTGATGTCAGATTCTGATAATCCTGCTTCTAAATAGGCCTTTTTTATACCCTCAGAAGGATTAGGAGAAATGGTAAAGAAGAAAATCCTATTGTCAAAATCATGCAGCCTTTTAGAAAAGTCTGCTACTTCGTTTTCATTATAGTAAATTCCGCCGAATTTACCCAAATAAAGCATCAGATATCTTTCGGAAGAGATTTGATATTCATTTCGGATTCTATTTCTTTCGCTTGCTGAGTAGATGAATTTTTCTGTGTCTACACTGATAGGTACTCTAGATATTTTGGCACGTACCTTCATGTCTTCGAGCATTTTGACGGTATGAATAGTAGGCGCAGTAAGATGTAAGGCAGCATGGGCAGTCAGAATTTCCATCTTTTTGAGAATTCTGTACTTCAAAGACCTTTCAGACCATACTCCGAACTCCTTCATGTACAAACTATGCGGTTCATAACAAAAGGAAAATAATTTCAGTCTTAAAACTTTTGAGATAAGATAGCAATAAGTACTTGCCATAATCAGGAATCCGATGATACGTTCTGCCTTGTATTTCTTTTTGGTTTTTCTTATCTGAAGAAAAAGAGAAAATATGCTGATTAACTTTTTAAATATCAGAAAGCGACCTTTTCTGTATTTTAGTGGATTCCAGAAAATGCCCATTTGTTCCAATTCCTTTTTTTTTAGAGCTATTTCGGCATCAGTAAGCATATATTCAGGGTGTTCCTCAGTGAACACATGGAAAGTGACCCCTGAATGCTGTTCATTATATACCCGCATATATTGGAACATGAGGCCCTGAAATAAAGGGTCCATGAGACTTTGAATGGCAAAAACAATGATAGCCTTTCCCTCTTTTTTCTGCATCTTATTTTTTTAGCCTTTCAAAAAATGCTTTAACCCCCGAAAACAGATTTTTGACTTTTCCGCTTGCGCCAGATCGGAAGAGCGTCGTGTAGGGA
>CAXQBA010000128.1:0-2205 GCA_964221885.1 Luminiphilus sp.
GTTTCAAAATCAATAGGAGCATTTTGTGCAGTAACAGACAAAGAATAAATAACCAGAGTCACTATTTTAATATAGTTCATTTTCCATAGTTTTAATTATTGTAAAAAGTACAAAAAGATATTTAGATTTTTCAATTCCTTTCATTATTTTTAAAACAACCCTTTGAATAACAATAAATATTATATCACGTTTTTACCTATTTACATGCACTACAGCACCTCTTTAAAGATCTCATCCCTTTCCTTTTTTTTATGTGTTTCAACATGTTGGCTAATTGCTCAACAAACACTTCAAAAAGTCAATCTAGAATCCTACAATAATTTTGCTGACAACTACAACTACACGTATTGGCAGGAAAATTGGAAAACTGGAGGAGCTACAAGAGCATTTGCGAATCATACATCATCCTATGCTTTAGATATCAATTTTTCAGGCTTGAACGTAGCATCATTACTTATAGATGAGAGTCCTACTGGCAGAGTGGCTGGATTCAATGCACTTCATTCTGCTGTTTTTCCTTCTAATTATAATGGAGCAATATCGTATGCTATTCTTCGTAATGATACCGTGTTGTATGAAAAAAGTAACTCACCGACCAATAATGGTAATAAAGATAGTCAGATGGCCGAATATGGCGTTTGGAAAAACACACGCTTCATCAGTGCCAATCACACAAACAACGCACCTCTCGAATTCTATTTTACGGGCTTGGAGTTTGCTACATGGCATGATCGGATAAAGATGACCTATCACATCCGACCAACGGCTGATATACTTAATGGCCAACTTCGGTTTTCATTTGAAATGCCAGCTGCCTATACAAACTATTACACAACGAATGATATTCATGCTTTTGCTATGACCGATGACAAAGGATTTGCGATTCGACCAGGATCAACCGTAGATTCGATGGAAGTATCAGGGAATCAGATCACTATTTTTTCAGCTGATCAGGATCTTTTGACCAATCAGTCGTATGAGATCAGTCTGATTTTTTATGCTATGCCCTCAGATGTCTCAACAAACTATACAAGTGTTTTCAATCAAGAAGATACGATTCAAGTGACGGCAACTCAGGTTGCACCAAATACAAGTAACTTAAATACGATCTTTTATGATGCTGATCAAGGGGTTCATTTTGTTGAGATACCACGAGTGAATATGGGCTATTTCAATTGTAATTTAGTAGATGGACAACAACGAGTAGATCTAAGTTTGACGAATCCTACTAATGAACAACGTCGCGTTCGATTATGCTTATATCGTCAACCCAACGTCAATGTAACAGGCTTCAATTCGATCTTGTGTAACGCCAATGGAGATCCAGCTGGTTTACCGCTTCAAATATCTAAAAACTGGCACACATCGATTGACCAACTCTTTTCGGGAAGTTGGATCAATGAGTACACGGAGATCATTTTACCAGCTAATACGACAATGAATCTTCAATATAAATCAACAGGTGCCAAATGGGGTGAAACTTATTCCGCATCGTCTCACCAGTTGTGTGTGGCAGGTGCTGGTGTACCTAGAGGTGGATGGCTAGAAGCGGCATTAGGAACTTTTGGAGAGAGCATCACGCACTCACCAGATTATGAGTATGGGAATACCAATGGGGCTGATCTTCGTCCTTTTTTAGTTACCAATCAAGCCTACGGTGGTACCTCTTCTCAATGCGGTTGGACAGGTAATGTAGGAGGGATCGACCTATGCATTTATCAGGATGGTTCGAACGCAAGACGTTTCCAATCTCAGGTTAAAACTGATTTTAAAAAGTATTCACCGAATCTCACTGAAACATCTATTTCGGCAGTTTCATCGGACCAAAAGATCAAATTGGATTATTCCTTTTATTTGAATCGATCGGACGATCACACGAGAGTTTACTATAAGATTAAGATCAAGGCACTTGATAATGTGGCCTTTAATCGTTTCGATATCTTTCAACTTGGTGGAGATATTTACAATATTCACAATACCCAACAAGTAGTCTATGGGAACGATACTGGGGCAGTAGCGCAGTTCTTACCCACAAATAGTGGTTCGAATAATTACACCAGCTCTGAAATTCCTTTAGTAGGATCAAATCCTTGGCTATGGGCAGGCGATGGTCTGAATTATACAGGCGCTACATCTGGTATCGATATCGACTGTAATAATGGGATGATCATTCGCGATTTCCATGCTGTTTATAATGGTATCGCC
>CAXQBA010000129.1:0-7193 GCA_964221885.1 Luminiphilus sp.
GTTGGAGTGAATCATATGAATCGACGCACTTGAAAGTTGCTTTATCTGTCTCGCATCGGCAATAAGGTACTCAATGCGAAGCGTATCGAGAAGTTGACGATGATCATTTGTCTGTGTTTTGATCAAGGATAGCAGGGTCTCAACTCGATCGGGCAGAAACGAATGCGTTCCTTCAAGGGATGCGATATATTCTTTGTAGCGCACCAGCGTTTGGAGCAACTTTTCTGAAGTGCTTAAAGGAGTAATATCCAGGGTGTAAATCTTATCCATCCCTTTCAAGAAAAAGAAAATGGGGACTACTGGATACCAACCAGAACCTAATTCTAGGGAGGTTGATTCAGTGTAAGACAAGTTGTTTTTCTCAAACCAATCTGCATGCTTTTGAGCATGTGTTAAGCGGTCAAAAAAGTATTCATCACTTAGGATGACACCTTTAGTTATGTTTTTTTGAAACCAATAATTGATTTTATGACTTCCTGGCAAGAAAGATATCAGTTTCTGTATAACGGCTTTAACATGCCACTTTTTTATCATTGTCTTATTTATTTAACCGAAATATCGGCGACTAATTGGATTGCTCTAACAATGTCATCAAGTTCTCTGGGATAGTCAATCAATGACTTTTCTCTTCCTTTGCCATCCCAAATAGCTATACTAACAACTTTGCGTCGACTTCCTTTGCTGACACAAAGACGCATGGCTATCGGTGGGGGATCACTCGCTAATCGCTTGAAACATCCTGCAGATCGACACGAATATATTTTTTCAAAAGTAAAAAAGTTTTTACTCTCTATGTATTTGACGAGAGAATTTAAACTATCCCGGTTAATTTTCTTTTTCCAAGATTGAAGTCCCGATCGTTTCGTTTCGTATTCAAATAAAAGGCTACCGTCGGTACGAATGAGCAAGATGTTACGATAGACAGGGTCTAAACCACCACGAAAGCCGCCACCAGTTAATTCGACCTGTAGAAATTCGGGTTCATCTACAGGAACATTAGATGGTACCCTACGAATCCTTTTTTTCTTTTTTATAGCATTTTTTCTTCCAATGGAAGATAAATATTCTTGGTGCACAAGATCTTGCTGCTGAGGGTTTTTGTAATGATAGACAACACTTGGTAGTGTATGTTTTGGTATAAATGTATCATTTAGAGAGACAAGCTCTTTCGTGAAGTAAAACTGATATTGATCGATCGAATTAAGCTTAAAAATCAAGACTAATTCTGTTTCACTACAAGAAATAATAGAAAGCGGACCAAAAGGTAGGATTTGACTGATGATTTTTCTATCAGAAAGGGTGTAGGGTGCACAGGATGAACGATCTGATTTTTGTTGATATAGTTTTTGGGTTGAGCTAAAATAGAGCGTCCAATTCATAGTAGTTGCTCGATGAATCGTTTGGTTTTCCCCCACATGTATTTGATATCGATAATTCCATTTCTCATCAACCAGTTTAGCTAAAAGTGTACTATCTTGTGCCAGGGTCTGAATACAGAAAAAGGCATGCATACAAAGATGAATCGAAAGAAGCCAACAAAAGGAATTAGACATGACGTACAGCAAACAGAGTTGATATCTGGTAAATATACAACTTTGAACCTATTTTTGAGCAAGATATCTGTTCTTGTCCTTCTAGGGATTCTTCTCTCTAAATGCAATATATCGCAGAAAGAGGAGGTTTTTCCAGACTTTACAGAGGATCAAATAAAGAAAATGATCATGCAAGATCCACAACAAGCGGCTAAGTGGTTACATATGGAATCGATGAAAGACTCAATTCCTGAACAGACAATGGAGATACCTAAAGGAGACACGGCATTGTATGAATGGAATAAGAAACAGTATGTTTTCTACAGAGACCAGAATAATCAAGAGGCGATGCAACAGGTGATCGATGTTTATACATCGTTACTCGATAAGTCGCTTTTTTTTACCGGACGGATTTATTACAATAGAATGTTGGGGTACATACAGCTCGAGCAATTCAGTGAAGCATTACAGGATCTTCATCGGTTTAATATGCTGAATGATGAGGCTATAGTAAATAGTCCAAGTGTAGCTTCGTATCTTTATTTTAAATTAGGACAAAACGATTCGGCATGTATATCTTATGAAAGAGCAAAGCAGGTGTATGAGGTACAGAGTTTGCCTTATTTTGAATGGTTTGATCAAGTCGATTCAATTTGCAAGGAAGATCTCCGTTAAAAATCTGTTATTGAAAGAGATAAGGCAAACAGAACTAAGTATATTGGCGTAATTTTATAAAATGAAGTACTTTTTGTTTTTAATGTTTTGGGTAATGGCTATTCCGTTGTTTTCACAACAAGCGGCATTGGCTAGGCGATATTTTTCAGACGGAGAGTTTGATAAAGCAGCAATATTATACAAAGAGTTACACCTTAAAAATACGGCGAACGACTATTACTTCGAACGGTATTTTGTGACATTGTTAGAGTTAGAAGACTATAAAACTGCTGAGCAAATGATCAAAAAGTCGTTGAAACAGCATGGTCAAAAGATAGAGCGATATGTGAACTGGGGCGTTGTGAATAGACTTCAAGGGAGTATTGACAAAGCAAATTCGCAATTCGAAAAATCAATCAAACTAATGGTGCCCGACCAAGTGGGGATCACAAGATTAGCAACCGCATTTGTAAAGAATAAAGAATATGAATATGCCATAGAGGTATATCAAAAAGGGGAGAAATTAATGAAAGTAAAACATATTTTCTCCTACGAAATGGGCTCTGTTTTTAGGCAAAAAGGTGATGTTCCTAATATGATTTCCTCCTACTTGGATTGTTTGTCGTACCTCCCGAGTAGACTGACGAATATTCAGGCATTTTTTCAACGAGAATTATCAGCAGGTGATGGCTTCAATGAATTAATGAAACAGTTGATGCAACGTTTAGCTAAAACACCTGAAAATACAGTATATGCTGAATTAGTTATCTGGATTTACACCCAACAGAAAGATTTTGAAAATGCTTTGGTACATGCCCGAGCACTTGACTTACGACTAGGAGAGAATGGCTCTCGTATTTTTCGACTGGCAAGAACAGCCTTTAATGAAAAAGATTATGATGCTACCATTGCATCATATAGTTACTTGATCGATGAGAAAGGAACGGCCTGCCCATATTATGTAGATGCAAAAGAAGGCCTATTGCGTGCAAAACGAGACAAAATAACGATAACATACACTCCTGACAAGAAGCAGTTGGAAGATTTAAGAGACGAGTACTATTCGTTTTTAAAGGAGTTTGGGAAAGGAGCTAGTACGGTAGGGATCATAATAGAGCTAGCAGAATTAGAGGCGATTCATTTACATGACCTTAGTAAATCGATAGCACTATTGGAGGGCGTGCTTCAAATGCATCGAGTACCAAGGAACGTTGTCAATCAGACAAAATTGAATTTAGGGGATTATTACCTGATGAAAAATGAAGAGTGGGAGGCAACCTTACTGTATTCTCAAGTCGATAAAGAAATGAAAGATGCGCCAATGGGGGAGTTGGCTCGATTCAAAAACGCAAAACTTTCCTATTACAGAGGAGATTTTGAATGGTCGCAAGATCAATTAGATGTATTAAAAGGAGCTACATCAGAGTTAGTTTCTAATGATGCGATTGATTTGGGTGTCTTTATCATGGACCATTATGCCTTGGATACAACGGCTAATACTATGAAGTTATATGCAAAAGCGGACCTTTACCTTTTTCAGAATCAATTTGAGGCCTCAGTTGTATTGATGGATAGTATTTTAACCTATTACAAGGGACATGGATTGACAGATGATATATTATTTCAAAAGGCTGAGATACAGTTAAAAAAAGGGGACACACAACTAGCAATAGATCTAATGAATGAGTTATTGAAAGACCATGAGGAGAGTATTCTGTTAGATAATACTATTTTTAAACTCGGAACGATCTATGAAGAACAGCTTGGTGATACGAAAGAAGCCATGCGATTATATGAATCCATATTATTCGATCATCCGGGCTCATTATTTATTAATGAAGCAAGAAAAAGGTTCCGCAAGCTCCGAGGGGATGGAGTATGAGCTTAGAAGTGTAATTCTACATGACAAAAAAAGGGATAGTTAGAATTGTATCGGTCATTTCATTGGCCATGTTAGGCATCTTTAGCATGCAGGTTTATTCCATTGTCTCTACGGTAATGATCAATACGGAACTATTCAATAACAATGTACATAATGCATTGGACCATGTGGTTGCAAAGATCGAGCAATCAGAACTGGATAAGACAGCAAATTTATATGACTTGCCTCTTCTAACCACGATGAACAATAATGGAGTTCGTCAATTGGCTTCAGTTGTTCAGGTTGAGGAGATCTATTCAAATCTAGATTCTAATAACCAGGGGTTTTATTCTTCTGCCGATACTATATCAACGAACGATATACGTCAATTAACGCAAAAATTTAAAGTTATAGAGTCGAAACGAACGTGGAATAAAAAAGACAACAAACAGGCCTTCAGGCAATATTTTGAGCGTTATTTTGTCCAGCATAGCATTGTAAAGGATATTCCAATACAGCAGCGGATTACATCAGAGCAATTGGACGAGATTCTCTCTTCTGAATTTACAGAAAAAGGGATCAGATCCAGTTATGCCTACGCGGTATATTCGGCATTCGACAGTAGTTTTGTCATTTCTAATCCGATCTTAAAGAATAATAGGCATAGGTACACAAGTCCAGAGGACTTTAAGTATTCGATTCGATTTTTTCCGAGTTCTAACCAACAGGTAGCTACGTTATTTGTCGATTTTCCTCATAAATCCAGCGTGTGGGATGGGATGTGGTTCAATATCTTGACGACACTCTTGTTCACAGGATTAGTAATAGGATGCTTTTACTACACAATAAACATCATTCTTCGTCAAAAGAAACTATCCGAGATGAAGAGCGACTTTTTGAACAATATGACGCATGAGTTCAAGACACCGATTGCCACGATCTCAATTGCATCAGATTCCATCAAAAAATTACTGGGCCAAGGACAAACAGAAAAAGCCATGCGCTTCATCAATATCATAGGAGAGGAAAATAAACGGATGAATAGTCAGGTTGGGAAGGTGCTACAGATGGCCAAGATCGATAAGCGGGAGTTTAAATTGAATATTGAAGAGGTCTATGTCGATGATGTTATCTTATCAGCCGCAGAAAAAATTGCCTTGCAACTGGATCAGAAGGAAGGCAAAATAGAACTAGAGTTAGAGGCCGAAAATGCCGTAATTGAAGCGGATGAAACGCATTTTACCAATATCATTCACAATTTACTGGATAATGCGAACAAGTATTCGCCAGTCAAACCGAAAATAACGATAAAAACCTCCAATGTCGGTGATGGGATTCGCATTGAGATCATAGATAACGGAATTGGTATCAGCAAAGAAGCACGAAAACATATTTTTGATAAGTTTTATCGCGTACCCACTGGGAATATTCATGATGTAAAAGGATTTGGTCTTGGCTTGAGTTATGTGCAGAATCTAGTGGTTGCACACGGAGGTACGATTGAGGTAGAAAGTGAAAAAGAGATTGGGTCTAATTTTATATTGACGCTACCGCTCAGACAACCTGATCATGGCTGATTCTCCATTTGATAGCACATTTAAAGGAATGATCATCCGTGATTTTGAGCTGGATGAGTCTACTCGGTCAATGACCGTTGATGAGATGATCGACCAGCTACGGCAATTTATAAGCAGACTGATCGATGAAAATATGGAGCTATTATTTTATTTTCTCTATCGGATTGATTTGCCAGAATCACAGGTAATGGAGGCATTGACTCGGTCGGAAACACCTAGTGATAGTTTGGTGGATTTGATTGTCGAAAGAGAAAGAGAAAAGACCCAAACCCGATTATTGTACCAAAACGATGATAAAGGAGACGGATGGCTGGACTAAAAAATAACCATTGGATCAACTACGAGTGTAAGGCACGTTGTAGGGATTTAGACAGGATAGAGCAGATGTTGCTCCAGCTGAACGCCAATTATAAAGGGGAAGATCATCAAATAGATACGTATTTCGAGACCGATAATGGTCGATTTAAACTACGGGAAGGCAATATAGAAAATGCCTTGATTTTTTATCAACGGGAAGATATAGCTGGAGCTAAAGTATCCGATATTTCCTATTATCAATCAGCAGATAAGAAAAGCCTCAAACAAGTGTTGACCAAGGCATTGAATGTGATTAGTTGTGTCGATAAACGTCGTAAAATCTTCTTTATTGATAATGTGAATTTTAATCTAGATCTTATAGAGGACCTAGGTACATTTGTTGAGATTGAAGCAATCGGGATGACTGAATCCGATACGGTAGAAAAACTAAAAAAGCAGTGTGCGCAGTATATTGAAATTTTTGGGATACTCGATGAGGATTTTATTGCCATATCTTATGTGGATATGATGACATAAAAGCGCAAGAATACAGGATTATTTCAGATAAAAATCATATATAAAAAAACATAATCCATTGCTGTTCAATGGGTTACTGTGTAAAAATTGATCGGAAAACTTTGTTTATTTAAGTAGTTATAGTACTTTAGACCAACTTGTCCCTTACGAGTAAATAAATACAAAGACCAATTTATTCTAATTAACCCCAATTAATTATGAACTGCTCAAGGGTTATTCAATGTGTCCTTTTAAGCAAAGGACGGACTACTTTTATTCAGAAATCACACCTATTATTGGTGTTTTTCTGTCTTATGTCATTAGGGATACATTCACAGTGTCCAGGTGATCCAACTTTTCCAACACCTGATCCATTTGATCAAGGTGATGGAGGCTCACCAGGGTGTGATTTTAATGACTGGAAGCATGAAGATGGTACCTTGAATTCTACGAATGCAAGTGGAACATGTCAGTACTTCATCGACGACAATGATTGCGATTTCATTATATGGACCGAACCACTTAGTACGACTTGTGCTTTCTGTATAACATTTGATTTTCAGATGCCACCACCACCTGCCGATCATGAAGGATTCGCACTTTCATTGGTGGATCTAGGATATATGTTTCAAGCGGGTCAGGGCCCTGATGATACCAATCCAACAGACCTCAATGATCCTGACTTTCCATGCGATGCTCCTTTTGACTGTGATGGCAGTGGTGCGTCTGATCCAACATCAATGGGAGGTGGACTAG
>CAXQBA010000130.1:0-3901 GCA_964221885.1 Luminiphilus sp.
AAACCGAATTACAGGGCTCACTCTCCAACTACGACTTGCCCCCACCCAATGAAAGTTACAATCAAAAACTATCAGACATCTTACAGAACTTTTCAAATCTCATCGATGACGGTGTCCAGCTCCCAAATTATGTACCATTTTTTAATAGAGTTTCTGGAACTGGCGGTCTCATGTTTAGGGCTTGGTGAGGGCGGATGTGATTATACCGCTTTAGCCATATATTGATGGCCGTTTGGGCTTGTTTTGTCGTCACAAACCACTCTGCATCTAAGATCTCTCGCCTTAGGGTTCCGTTAAATCTCTCGTTATAGCCATTTTCCCATGGCGAACCGGGGTAAATACGAATTGGCTTTATGCCTACCTTGGCAAGCCACTTTTGGAACACTTCAGCTGTGAACTCAGGCCCATTGTCAGAACGTATATAGTGTGGCCTCCCATGTGTGATAAGGAGCGGATATAGCGCCTCCAGGACACCAGCAGCGCTCATCTTATGTGCCACATGAACAGCGAGTGCCTGGCGGGTATATTCATCCACCACGGTCAGCATTTTATAAGGACGGTTATTACTCAACTTGTCATGCACGAAATCGACGGCCCACACATGGTTAGGCCCATTGGGACGCATACGGATGATGGAGCTATCTTTATGATAAAGCCGACGTTTGCGTTTATGGCGCTCCGGCAGCTGCAACCCCTCTTCACGCCAAATTCGTTCGACTTTCTTGTGATTTACCTTCCAACCTGAGATCCGGAGCAATTCTGCTATCTTACGGTACCCATACCGCCCATACATCTTTGCAAGTCTGATTATGTCATGCCTGAGCGCATCTTCATCCCGGCCTTTGCTCTGATACGTCATTGTCGAGCGTGCAACACCTAAAACGTTACATGTACGCCGCTCAGATGTGTTGAGCTTTTGACGAACATGAATAACGGTTTGGCGCTTCAACTCTGCGCTCAGGCCCGAGGCTTTAGGTAATCAAGGCTTTCTTTGAGGATCAGCTTATCCAGTTCAAGCTCTGCCAAAATCTTTTTGAGACGCTGGTTCTCTTTTTCCAATGCCTTGAACTCAGTTAACTTCGCACGCCCCATGCCGCCATAACGCTTACGTCATCCATAACGGTTACGATGAACCAGAAATCCTCCGCTCTCAATTCAACAAATCTGCCCCGAAGGCCCTGCCGTTAAATATGGTAGAATAAGGGTTTCTTGGGACATCTTTATTAGAATTTCTTTACAACCGGCCTTGTGTTTATTCTTTAAGGTGGGTCTTATAAGAATAAAGCGTTTTGCAAATTGGGGTCTGTACTTAGCCACCCAGCTATGCCTAGTTGAGTTTCCTTTTGCTATATTAAGGAAAGCCTTAATATCATATTGTCTTTTTTGATGAGGAACTGATGATCTATGAGCGCGCATGACTGCGAGTACTGTCATCAGTATGGAGATGACATGAGTGGGCAATAGCGAGGCAAAAAGTAGCAGTTCCAACAGTGGAAAAGATAATAAGACCTTCTGAAAATATAATTGTGTTCTCGAATTCGAATAATTCTGCTATTTTTACCATGCCAATATTGGACAATAATTAGGTGAAGATAAACTGATGAAGTTTTTTCGTTATATCCTTTGGGTGTGGCTATCGTTGTTGGCCCCTTTATCTGCAGCCGAATTAGGAGATGACGGTTTACACAAGCAAGACTGGTTCTTTGACTCATTTTTCGAATTATTTGATGACTTAAATACAGCTAAAGAAGAAGATAAAATATTAATCATTCTCGTTGAACAGGCTGGTTGCCCTTACTGTCGTGAACTTCACAAAGTTAACTTTGCGCGTTCTGAAATTTCAGAATTTATACAAAAACATGCCCTAGTTGTTCAGCTTGACTTGTGGGGTGCTCGAGAAGTTCTAGGCTTTGACGGGGAAGCTCTGGAGGAGCGGAAATGGATACAAAATCAAGGAGTTCATTTCACGCCTACTACTATGATCTATGATATTGATGACGACGGCAATGCGATTGAAGCTTTTCGTTTGCCAGGCTATTTAAAGCCTTTTCATTACCTCTCTTCATTGGAATATGTAGTTACTGGTGAATACAAGAAACAGCCATTCCAAAGATATTTACAAGACAAGTTTGCAGAATTGGCGGCAAAGGGAATTGACCCTGATGTTTGGTGATTTGAAGCAAATGTAATCTTACAAAATATTTAGTCTCTTTCTTTGAAAATGACTATGTGTCGGGGTTAAAAAATGACTTTGGATCATTCAGTTTTTAGTAACGTTTGAAGCTATACCAAGAAAAATCACAAATCACTGTTGCAGGTCAGACAATTCCATCAGTGCTTTTGAAACAGCGGACTGTAAAATGTCCAGCAATGGCCTTATATTTAAATACTCAACCTCGCCGGGGCAAAGCGGATTTATTGTGAGAATGCTCCAAGAGCCATTTAAAGTTAAAAGTTTAATTCAATGTCGTCGCGATAAACGTATTTGAAAGCGGCTCAAAATTATCGAAAATGTGATTTCTGCGAAACACTTTCGTGTAGCCACTCGTATTCGGAAACTAAAATCTTACGTTTTTTTCTGATGAATAAGAGCTTATTAAAGCCCTTCCAGTTACCTACTGAAGGAGCGGCTCCATCCGTTGGAAATCGGTCTTGCCAATTCTGTTTCAATGAAAGACCATTTTCTTCAGCGCATGTTAACATCCAAACCAACGGAATATTAGCTAACGGTCTTGCAAAATGAAAATCGTCCAATTGCCCACCGATATCCGCATGCGTACCCTTGAACCAAACTTGCTGAACGTTCATCGCATGTGACAAATCATCAAATTTCCAAAGTTCCGGAAAAAAAGCCGGTCTATCTTCGTCTATAGCGAGAGCGTGGCGCGCCACTTTCACTTTCGAAGATATTTTATGTGAATGAAACCCATATTTTTTTCGGAAATAGATGCCTATAAATGGAAGCTGAGTACCTAATGCACTCACAGTGTTAAATACTCCTAAAAAATCAATTAAAATTTGCTTTTCAAAAAGCTTCTTAAATTCGCTAACTGGTTTTTTTAGACCTATATAGGCGCCAAACTAATTCTATATTCCGAGAGTTTGCATGTTTATGCCTAATTAGTCCCACATCGCTGATCATTCCACAAAGAGAGCGTGCCGCAAAAGCACCCCTAGAGTAACCAAAGATGTATATTTTATCGCCTGTTCTGTACCGTGAAGCTAATGCTCCATACGTATCCTTAATTTGATTTTGTAACCCGTTGCCTAGTAAAAGTTTAATAAATGTTTTGTAGTTTTTCCATTGGAGGCCAGAACAATAGTAAACTGTTCGCTTTGAATTAGTAGGACGCAGAAGATTAAATATCATACCGATTAAAGTCTCTTGCCCTGGTTTCAAGCCTGTGAAAGTTCCATCCATTAATATAATGTGCGTTCGCGTATTTCTGGAGAAGTCTGTGCAAGGTAGCTTGGTTTCAAGTTTCTCAGAGCCGCCAAAGAATACTCGCCTAATTGATCCAAGAAATTTTCGCATCAGTTTTCAACTTTCATATTTGAATGCGACTAGTAAAAGTTTAAACGAATTATAAATGAAAAAAATTGCCATTAGGCGCCTTTTAATGGCAAAATTTTTTAATATTTGAGCTAATAAACGAAAATTAGAAATAATTTTTCGCACTCCTTTGGTAGAATAGAATTAAGCGGCTGTAAGCTATGTTTTTCTACATTCGAAAGGATTTCTGTCTCGCAAAAACAAGAGTTTTCGGCCGCTGACATAATGTGTGGAGCTACGGTAGTTTGACTTCGTAGCCTGTGTATCTAATATTTGCTTTTTCTAATCTAACGGCAAGCGTGCTATATTCTGTACAGATCATGCCCACCAACACCCATTAGATTAGAA
>CAXQBA010000131.1:0-3461 GCA_964221885.1 Luminiphilus sp.
TCACACGAATCGTAAAAATGAAATTTAAAGCTGAATCCGTTGATGAATTTAGCCTTTTTATCGCCGATCGAGTTGATATCATCAGGGGTTATGATGGTTGTTTAGGTTTGAAGATATTAAAAGATAAAAACGATCCCACTACTTTTTTTACTTACAGCCTTTGGTTGAATGAGGAGGCACTTCAGTCATATCGAATGTCTGATTTTTTTAAGAATACATGGAGTGTCACCAAGACCTATTTTTCAGATAAACCAGAAGCTTGGTCTTTGGACCTTATCCATAAAGTATAAAAAAAGCCCCTTCCGACAGGAAGGAGCTTTTTAATTATTGTATTAGATGAATTACATCATACCAGGCATTCCACCAGGCATTCCGGCTGGCATAGCAGCTGGCGCTTCTTCTGGAATGTCATTGATTACACACTCAGTAGTCAAGATCATACTGGCAATAGATGCCGCATTTTCAAGTGCCACACGTGTTACTTTTGTTGGATCAATAACACCTGCTTTCTTAAGATCTTCATATTGCTCTGTACGTGCGTTGAAACCGTAGGAATCTTTACCTTCCTTAACTTTCATCACTACAACAGAACCTTCAAGGCCAGAGTTTTTGACAATAGTACGAAGTGGTAATTCAAGTGCTAAACGCACTATGTTGATACCTGTTGTTTCATCATCATTCTCACCTTCGAAACCATTAAGACAATCAATAGCTCTAACGAAAGCTACACCACCACCAGCAACAATTCCTTCTTCAACAGCAGCACGTGTTGCATGAAGTGCATCATCGACTCTATCTTTCTTCTCTTTCATCTCAACTTCAGTAGATGCACCTACATATAAGACTGCTACACCACCCGAAAGCTTCGCTAAGCGTTCTTGTAGTTTCTCACGGTCATAATCAGATGTTGTATTTTGAATCTGCACTTTGATCTCAGCAATTCTAGCATTTACAGATTCCTCTGAACCTTGACCATTAACGATGGTCGTGTTGTCTTTATCAATAGTAACGCTCTCAGCAGAACCTAATTGATCTAATTCAACCTCTTCTAGGCTATATCCAGTCTCTTCAGAAATAACGATACCACCAGTCAATACAGCAATATCCTGAAGCATAGCTTTTCTTCTATCACCAAATCCAGGAGCTTTGACAGCAGCGATCTTCAGACCTAAACGAATGCGATTCACAACCAATGTACTTAATGCTTGAGATTCAACATCTTCAGCGATAATCAACAATGGACGACCTGATTGATGTGCTTTTTCAAGAACAGGAACGATCGATTGAATATTAGAGATTTTCTTATCGTGGATCAATACCAACGGATTTTCTAATTCCGTTTCCATAGTTTCAGTATTCGTTACAAAGTATGGAGATAGATACCCTCTATCGAATTGCATACCGACTACTTTGTCAACGTATGTTTCACGTCCTTTGGCTTCCTCAACCGTGATAACACCATTAATTGTTACAGATTCCATAGCCTCAGCTATCAATGAACCGATCTCAGAATCATTATTTGCTGAAATAGTACCTACCTGCTTGATTTTTTCAAAATCGCTACCTACGATCTCCGAGTTGCTTTTAAGGTAATCGATGATCTTGTCAACTGCTTTGTCGATACCACGCTTCAGATCCATTGGATTAGCACCAGCCGCTACTGATTTCAAACCAGCATTAACGATAGACTGTGCTAATACCGTGGCAGTAGTTGTACCATCACCAGCAACATCTGCTGTTTTTGAAGCTACTTCCTTTACCATTTGAGCACCCATGTTTTCGATGGGGTCTTCTAGTTCGATCTCTTTGGCAACTGTTACACCATCTTTAGTGATGTGAGGTGCACCAAAGCTTTTTTGAATCACAACATTACGCCCTTTAGGACCTAAGGTTACTTTAACTGCATCAGAAAGGGCATTGATCCCAGACTGTAATTTCTTTCTCGCATCTGCGTCGAAGCTAATATTTTTAGCCATTGTATTTTAAAATTTAATTGTTTACGAATGAATTACGTTTCTATCTTATTCTAAGATCAATAAGATGTCATCTTCTCTCATGATGATATAATCTTCACCATTGTGATTGACTTCTTGGCCAGCATATTTGCCGTACAATACTGTATCATTTTGTTTTACAGTCATTGCTTGGTCGTCTTTGCCCGGTCCAACAGCCACAACTGTCCCTTTTTGTGGTTTTTCTTTGGCTGTATCAGGAATGATGATACCACCTGCTGTTTTCTCATCTGCTTTTGCAGGTTTTACTAAGACTCTGTCATTTATCGGTCTCATAGTTAGAAAATATTTTTAAAAGTTGAAAAAATAATACAATCACCTATTATCATTAGTTGTGCCAATGTCCATAAAGTGACTATATGTCATTATTCGATTCATTTGGGCAATTTCTGTATGTCATAATTTCATAATTGAATTTTGATATCCTAGCTAAAGTGTGTTAAATTGTCAGTAGATGATCATACGAAAGATCCATATAAATGAATTGGTTGCATTTGTAACTAGCTCAGAATACAAGTCCATGGGTGTAGTTCCCATTTCAATCCATCGTGCTTTATCTCATGTGGCTAATCCAAGAGCAAAACCTGACGATTTATCGCTTGTTTTGATTTATGAGAAGGAAGAAATGGTTGCGTATCTAGGTGTTTTACCAGATGATTTGTACGTAGATAATGAAGTACATCATGTAGGTTGGTTGAGTTGTATGTGGGTGGATCCGAATATGCGCGGTAAGGGCTTATCCAAAAAATTGATCAAAACGGTTTTTGAAGCCTGGGATTATAAGATTTTAGTTACAGAGTTTACGCCATCAGCTCATGGATTATACAAAAGTACTAAGGAGTTTATTGATCTCCGAATCAATAAAGGTTACAGGTATTACCGACGAGCTAATTTCAGCTATTTACTGCCTAAGAAAGATGGAAAATGGAATACGTATAGGCCACTTCTCAAATTTGGTGATCGTACCGTAAATCTAGCCTTATCTATCAAATCCTTTTTTCAACGAAAAGAGCCAATTGATTTTCAGCAATATATTGTTGATTCGAATAATGGGATGATTGATCAGGTCATGAAGAAGTATGCTCACAATGCTGTTTTTAAACGTACCCAAGATGAAGTAAGCTGGGCTGTCGGTAATCCTTGGCTATTGACGGACTCTCAAAAAGATCCGTATGCCGATCGATATCATTTTAGTTCGATCGTTGAATCATTCAAGCATGAAATCTATGTGTTGAATCCAGAAAAAGGTACGGATGCATGTCTCATCTGTGTAACGCTCCGCAAGGGCAATATGAAAGTGCCCTACTGTTTTGGGATTGAAGAAAACCAAGACACCCTGCTCTCTTTTTTCAATTGGTTTCTCACTAAAAATAATGTACAAACACTTACAGTTTTCAATGAAATGCTGGTTAGTTCATTGTCCCCCTTACGTTCTTGTTTTTTTTCAAT
>CAXQBA010000132.1:0-2885 GCA_964221885.1 Luminiphilus sp.
CCACTTTTGCCTTCATCAGAGTCTTCGGAAGTTGTATTTGATGACAAGGCTGAAATGTTAAGGGATGAAGAACTCGATGAAGAATCCTTCGTGTTGGTCGTATTGGCTGTACTTTTTGATGTATTACAAGATTCAAACATCAAGAGAAAAAGCAGCGCAATAGCAGGGATACTTTTATATAACATGTGTAGTGATTTGATTTTTACGATAAGTTTTGACACACTTTATTTTAGCAATGTAAATTTAGTCAAAAAAGTAGTAAGTAAAATAAAATTCGACAAGACGACGTATTCAACCTACTAAAAATACAGATGGTAAGATTAGATATTTAGGTAAAAAAACTATATTTACTCCATATCACAACACACTTAGAGAACAGGTTGTTGTATTACTTGCACGAAATCATTTTCATTAGCGGTAACATATTGAATACAAATTGCATTAATGTCAGAAAAAAGTTCAAAAGACATATTGGCGAGTATCCGAGAGGGCGATTCAAAATTTTTGGAGTGGTTGTATACTGACAATAGACAATCCTTCGTTTTTTGGGCCGCTCAGACGTACAATTGTGAGGAAAGTACAGCGGTAGAGATCTACCAAAAAGCATTTACCATTTTATATACCAATGCACGAGATGGTAAGTTGGTAGAGTTGACTAGTACTGTAAAAACCTATTTGTTTTCGATCGGGAAGAATTTATTTAGAGAGCTTTTCAGATCGAAACACAATCAAACTGTACAGATCGACGATGTGGGCCATACTGTAATCGAAGGATCGAATTTAGATCACAAGCTGAATGACACGTATCAGTCCAATCATTATAAAAATCTGGTCAAGTCATTACTGGATGAGATCGGAGATCCTTGTCGACAATTGTTGAAGTTGGTATTTATTGATGGATACTCTACTGAAGCGGTTGTTCGCGAAATGAATTACAGTGACGAGCGGGTTGTTAGAAAACGCAAGTCTTTATGTTTGAAAAAAATGCGAGAAATTGTAAATGATAAAAATATTGAGTTGTAATACCAATACAAAATGCATGTAAGATGAAAAATGAACACCAAATATTACTAGACACTTACGTCGATGGACGTTTGGATCCGGCACAAAAAGCCGAATTCGATCAGCTCTATCAGACTGACGAGGCTTTTAAACGTGAAGTGGATATCCATCATGCGATCATGAGTGGATTCGATACCTTGCACGTCGAGGCCCTGGAAAACAAAATGAATCAATGGGAATCTTCATTCGAGTCAAACAATACTAATGAAGCTGGTCAGACTGATCACAAAGTGGTCTCTATTACATCTGCAAAACGCACACCACGTAGATGGATGTCAGTAGCTGCTGCTATTGCAATCTTGCTGATGACACCTATTGTTTACAATGCTATGTTCAGCCCTAATTTCGATAGCTATTTAGCCGAGACGACACCACAAGCCATGCTATTGGATGTATCGAGATCTTCAGGCGAAGATGATATGCTTTTGAAAGATATGAAAAAAGAAGGGTATAACTTCTTTAACGAGGGGCAGTATGAAAAAGCAAAAAGTACCCTTACTGTGTACATGACCAAGATGTCTGAGTTAAACAAAACAGATGACCATGCGCTGTACATTCTTGGAATGTCGAAGATCTATTTGAAAGAATATCATGGTGCGGTTCAAGACCTAGGAAAGGTACTCAATACAAGAGACGGCGAGAATGCAGCTTGGATGTGGTCTTTAGCTCAATATAAATTGGGCAAGAAAGAAGAAGCAAAGGCTATGTTCTTGAAGATCGGTGCAGATTCAGCACATTCGCACAGCTTGGATGCTAAGCGCTTTTTAAGAGACTTTTATTAAAGAAAAGATACGAATATCAACGATAGACAATCAAAGGCTTTCATTCAAAAGAAAGCCTTTTTTTATCAAATAACTTCTTATATTTACCATCCAAGTTATCATCGGGATGTAGCTCAGTTGGTAGAGTACACGTCTGGGGGGCGTGAAGTCGCTGGTTCAAGTCCAGTCATCCCGACCAACCATAACCATTGAGTCCTAGCAGTTCTTGCTGTCAGGGCTTTTTTTGTTGGTTTGAACATAGTTAAAACATTTGTATTGTTTTCTCCCCCTCTCCGTCCCTACAAAAAGGCTAAAAAATTGGAACAGCACCTTTAGAATCATACCCCCGGCCAATAAATTTCCATAGTCTCATTGCGGGAGGGAGGGCGTTGTTTATCCATTTACTTATGGATAAAGCTCAAATTCATATTTCATCAATTTGGCACCAGAGACACTTTCAGCAGAGCCGTCATTTCCTGCTGCGCCATCTTTGATAAGTTTCACCAGTGGACTATCTCCCTGACCTCTGGTTGCCAGTGATTTGCCATTCTTTTCGATAATGTCCAGATTCATTTTGTCAAAAGAAGCAATGATATAAAGGTTATGCCTGCCACAGTCTACATCTTCTTCACAGATAAACCAACGGGTTTTGTTCGAGCTATTACCGACGTATAAATACCTACTCATTCCATTTCTGTCTATTTTCATTTCTTTTTGTTTATCTCTACCCAAAGGCATGATCTTGACTTCCTGCGTAGGAGAAATGTGAATGGCATAAATATATATATCTTCATCACTATTATTGGTCACTTTTATATTCATACCCAATAGATATCTTTCGGATAAATCAATGTTTTTCCTCTCTTTAAATAATGGTTTTGCATTATTTACCTCTTGCTCACCAGCATGCGTAATATCAATATCTATATTTATTTCGCTGTCATTTAAATTCAGTTTTTTGAAATAGTTGATCCGCATAGCCTGTTCCAGATATTCCACTAAAGTATCGATCATGTTTTCTTGTTTCAGGTCTAATGCAGACATTTTCTTAAAGGCATACCC
>CAXQBA010000133.1:0-10238 GCA_964221885.1 Luminiphilus sp.
TCCGATCTGTTACTACAATATTACAGTTTTTTTAAATAAATGTATCGATAACACGATCCTCAGTTTAAAAAACAGAGAAACCAATGACATCTGTCAATACATTTTCAAAAATTAACCTAATTAAACAAGTTCTTTATGCTTTCTAACGAGTTAAATACTACTTTGGATGCATCTTTTATGCAATTTTCCTCATGGAAATTGACCTCACTGGATTTTCGACGTTCTTTGATCCGTCAAGTAGCCATTCAATTACAATCCAATCGTGATGAATTAGCGAGTCAAATATCATTGGACATGGGTAAGCCGATCACACAATCATTGGCTGAAGTTGATAAAACAATAGATCTTTGTACCCACTATGCTGACTGTTCGATTCAACAAGATAAAGGTGTTTCTATTTCACAAAATTCTAGGGGTGAAATTATGTACAGGCCATTGGGAGGTGTCTTTCTGATCATGCCCTGGAATTTCCCGCTATGGCAGGTGATGCGATGTGCCGTTCCAAATTTATTAATGGGAAATACGATTTTATTGAAACATGCGCCCATTGTATTCGAAACAGCAAAAATGATTGAGAATATCTTTTTACTTGCCGGATTTCAACCTAATATTTTCACTAACTTAATGATTCATGAATCCGAAGTTGAAAAAGTTGTAAATCACAGATCAGTAACAGGTATAGCTTTTACTGGGAGTGATCGAGTGGGACGAATAGTTGCTGCCATAGCGGGAAAAGCGCTTAAAAAGTGTGTTCTTGAATTGGGTGGATCAGATCCTTTTATTGTCTGTGAGGACGCCGATATTGATTTGGCAACCGATATAGCTGTACGCTCACGTATGCTTAATACAGGTCAAACCTGTATTGCTGCGAAACGTTTTTTTGTTCATGAGACCATTGAAGCTACATTCACTAAAAAAGTAATTCAAAAATGCCAACAATTGAAGGTGGGAATGCCTTTGGATCCTCAAACAGATCTTGGTTTTATAGCTCGTGAGGATCTGATCATCCAATTGCAAAAACAGGTGGAACAATCGATTAGTATGGGAGCACATGTTTTATTAGATGGGGGCAGGGTAGGTGATACCCAACATTTCGAACCTATGGTTTTAAAAAATATAACGAACGAAATGCCCTTGTATAATCAAGAAATATTTGGTCCTGTAATGTCGATTTTTACATTTACAGACTTTGAAGATGCCCTGTCAAAAGCAAATGATAGTCCATATGGCCTTGGTGCAACAATTTTCACAAAAGACGAAACTACTATAAAGATTTTTAAAGAACAGATAGATGTTGGTGCGATTGCGATCAATTCGATGCTTGGGTCGACACCTTTTCTTCCCTTTGGTGGTGTGAAACAATCTGGTTTTGGTAGAGAATTAGGAAAAGAAGGGCTGTATGAATTTGTTAATATAAAAAGTGTTCTGTATTAATTTGAAAACAGTATATCTAATAAGGCATGCGAAGTCATCTTGGAAAGAACCTGATCTTTCAGATCATCAACGCCCTCTAAACCAAAAAGGCCTTCGAGACGCACCTACAATGGCAGGAAAATTTTATGATTCAGGTGCTCGACCTAAGTTGTGGATCTGTAGCTCCTCACAAAGAACTCGACAAACCTGTCAATTTTTTAAAGATCAATTTGATAAGGCAATCAATCCTATGTTGCCAGTTATTAATCATTCCGATCAACTTTATCATGGTTCTATTGAAGACTATTTTTCAGTTATATCTGAAGCTGGTGATCAATTTACGTCTCTTGTACTTTTTGGACATAATTTCACAATAACAGATCTGGCAAATTTATATTCAAATCAACCCATTGAAAATGTACCAACATGTGGTATTGTAACACTTGATTTTAAAATGGAATATTGGTCTGATATAAAAAACACGCCTGGTTCAGTACGCGATTTCATCTATCCAAAGTTATACAAGTAGCATTTGGTCGGTAATCCATTCTTATTAATCGAATTTTATATCCATGTATATTTATTCAACTATCTTTGTGTTGCATTGTTCTACCAAATAAAATTCCATCATGAGAATTAAGACCTGTATCACACTACTTATTTTAAGTTACGCTGCAATCCTGTTTGCCCAACCCCCAGGTGACTGGCGGTCAAAGATGCCTAAAGTTGGCAAAATTACAGGTTCTGTATATGACTCACTTAGTAATAAACCACTCGAATTTGCATCTGTATCGGTATATCGCCTAAAAGACTCCTCTCTGGTTGGGGGTATGATAACCAATGAGAAAGGAAAATTTTTGATCGAAGAACTTCCTTATGGTCGATTCCGTGTTGAAGTTAATTTCATGGGATATGCTACGTGGCAACGTTCACCAGTAATGATATATCCTGGTCAGACCTCTGTTGATTTGGAGAAGATTATCGTAACTCCAACAACAGAAACCTTGCAAATGGCTGAGGTCACAGCAGATAAACAGGTTTTTCAATTAGGCCTGGATAAAAAGGTGTTCAATGTAGATAGAACCAACTTAGGTGATTCGGAGAATGCAACTGAGGTTTTACGAAATACGCCTACTGTTGAGGTGGATTTTGATGGAAATGTTAAGATCAGGGGCTCTGCTGTGCAGGTTTACATTAATGGGAAGCCTACTGGTTTGACTGGAGATTCTCAAGCAGAAATATTGGACCAGTTACCTGCCAACACCATAAAAACGGTCGAATTGATAACAAACCCTTCAGCTAAATATGACCCAGAGGGTGAATCTGGAATCATCAATATTGTCCTCAAAAAGAACATACTAGATGGCTTTACCGGAAGTGTTAATGCTAGTGCAGGAACATCTACTTGGTATCCTTTCAGGAGATACCGTGGTGGTTTAAGTTTGAATTTCAGAAACAACAAGATTAACATTTTTTCAAACTTCAGCTATCAAGATAATCGTAATTACAGCAGAGGATACAACCTTCGATCTAATCTATTTACAGTAGATACCTCGTATATTATCCAGCAATCAGAAAGTGAACGAGCTAGACGAGGTGGGATGGCTCGGATTGGGTTCGACTACTATTTTGACGATTTTAATACCTTGACATTTGCAACTCGTATCAGTCCTTCAGCTGGCGGGAATAGTGGTTATGTAAATTATGACTACGAGGACGTTGATAGAAATATTACCACGTATCAACGTCGAATCACTGACGGTGATCGAGATAAAATGAACATGACCTATAACTTGATTTATTCCAAAGTCTTCAAAAAGAAAAAGAAAGAAAAAAACGGTCCTGTGAATCGTATTGATAATTCTAAAGATGTAGAAAAGAAAGGTTACGGGCATTGGAGAGGTGGTAATGATCGCGCTGTGGGACGCTCTGGAACCATGGGCGATAAACAGGAATTGGTCATTGATCTTCAGTATTCGAACAATACAAGCAACGATCAACAGATTTTCAATGAACGTTTTTATGATCCATTATGGATTGAGATGAATTCCTTAGCGGATTCATCAAAAACGGTGAATGGTCGAGTAATGCATCAAGGCACAATGCGCGCTGATTATACGCACCCACTGTCAAAGAATATGAAAATTGAATGTGGATACAAAGGGAATATCCGTTTGATTCAAAATGATTTTGAGGCTTTGAATTACGATTACACTAGTAGTCAATTTTTGAGTGATTCGAACCGGACCAATTCATTCGATTTCTTAGAACAGGTCCATGCCATGTATGTTACTTTTACACAGAAAATTGGAAAATTTAATTACAAATTAGGTCTAAGAGTGGAACATACTACGGCCAATTCGGCATTAGTGACTACCAATGAGACATTTGAGAATCAATATTTGAGCTTTTTCCCGACAGCAAATATGTCCTATGACATGGGAAACAATCAACAAATGCAGCTTAGTTTCAGCAGACGTATCCGCAGACCAAGTATTTGGTTATTGAATCCGTTTCCATCTTATTCCGATCCTTTGAATCTACGTTATGGAAACCCGTTCTTGTTGCCACAGTACTCGAATAATGTAGAGTTGAGCTACACACGCTATTGGAACAAGGGCCACACGATTGTTTTCTCAGGCTTTTATCGATTTAATACGGACTTGATGGAAAACTTACGAACGGTGGATGAGGCAACCAATGTTTCAACTACCACATACTATAATTTCAACAACAGTCATGTATATGGTGGTGAATTAGTGACCCGCTTTGTCCCATTCAAATGGTGGAATTTTGGTGTTACTGGATCCGTTTATGGAACCTACCAAGACGCAACCAACTTGGATGATCGTTATATATTGAACGCACTAGCTGGGAATGTTAATTTTTACTCCAATTTTGTTTTTCCATTTGGTATGCGAATAGCCATTTATGCTTGGGTTTCCATGCCGACGTTAAATACTCAGGGTAATACATCTGCATACACATGGAATTCAGCGTCGATCAGTCAAAAAGTTTTCAAAAATAAAGGTACGATTACATTAAGTGTCCGCAACCCATTATTTGGTGGTTTTTATGAATTTGAAGTTGATGAGACAAATTTCAAACAGTATGGACGTTACGAATGGGAATCTCCAGTTTTTGAAATCAGATATTCACACCGCTTCGGAAAAGTAAATGTCAGAGATGGCCGTTCCAAGAACTCAAGTCGTCTAGGAAAAGGTATCGACGACGGCGATTCAGGTCAAGGAATGGGTCAAATGTAAATGTAGTTACTGGATTTTTTCAAAGGAACTGATAATACCTTTGATCAAAGATGAGCTGAAACCTTGATGTTCCATTTCATTTAGGCCTCTAATAGTACATCCTTTGGGCGTGGTTACTTTATCGATCTCTTGTTCAGGATGCAAACCATTCTCAATGAGTAAACCAGCTGCTCCTCGGACCGTTTGTTCACATATGTTAGCTGCGGTACGGGCATCGAATCCAATCTCAATTCCTCCTTGTATCATTGCTCTAATGAAACGAAGTACGTAGGCAATACCACAAGCACCGAGAACGGTAGCAGCATCCATAAGATCCTCAGGAATGAGAATTGACTGCCCAAGATGATTGAATAAATCCTCAATTTCAGAATCGAATTTCGAGTGACTGGAATGTCTAGATAAACAAGTTACTGACTCACAAATCTCAATAGCTGTATTGGGCATGGCTCGATATATCGGTATATTGGTGTTGGACCATTCGGCTATCTGTTGGGTAGTTATACCTGTTGCAACAGATACGAGGATATGTCTATTCGTTTGTAAGTGAGGTTTTATCTGCTCAAGAATGGATGCTACTTTAAAGGGTTTTACAGCGATTATGATCAGATCAGACTGTTGAACTGCCTTTATGTTATCTACAGTGATCTCAATCTGATCGCAGGATAAATATTGAATTTTTTCAATTTGATTTCGGGTAGCAATAATAGAACAATCAGAACCTAATTTAGCGTGTAGTCCTTTAATGATTGCTTGTCCAAGATTACCTGCACCAATGACAGCTAGTTTAATCATTCTTTAAAATTGTTAATTTATTTTCCTTTAGTTTTAGCATTGATCCAGTCGTAAAATGGTGTGAACTCCAGATGTTTTACAGGTTGGTCTGAATCATAAAAATAGTCATCTATTTTGATACGAAGTTTATTGATCTCTCTTAATGAAAGAGACTTATTCTCCTTTTCCAGTTTTTGGAGGAACTGTAAAATAATGGCTACATAAGGATCATTTGATTTAATTTTTACGAGTGCTGCAATACTTTTTTGCAAATATTTTGTCTCGTTAAGTTCATATGAACAGATTAATCGAGCGAGTTGTAAGTTGATAGGACAATCAGTTTCATTGATTTCTTGAGCATGTAACCAACTCTTTTTATAATCTTCCTTGTAGATAAAATAGATCATGTTCAAAAAGACATAAAAGTCTTGCCAATCTGATGTATTTAATTCTTTTAAGTGTTGTTTTGCTGTGGATAAATTGGATTGAGTCAGTTCAAGAAAAAATTGAGCTACTTTATAATAGATCCACAAGCTTTTCTTTAGGTCTTTTTGATTATATAGCTCAATCATTGATTGTGCTTTTTTTAGTTTTCGGTAACGGATCAGATCGATTAGGGTCAGATGATATGTATAATTGAAAAAGACATTTCGATTCAACTCATCGATTTCTTTTTTTATGAGACGAATGGTATCGTCTAAATTTTGGTCTTTATACAATTTTAGAAGTGTAACCAGATTCTTGGTTTTCTTACTTTTATATTTTCGATTAACGGTGAAATGATCATTGATTTCTTCAATAATCTTTCGATTGAGCATTTTGGCTTTTAGTTTGGAAGATGACAATACATTGCTCAAAGAACTTTGGTCTGAAGACATAAAATAGCTCAGATCCTTTTTGTGAATCGCTTTCAAAAATGAAAGATAATATGTTCTTATATCGATCAACATGCTACGTTGTAATATACTATATTAAGAAACAGCATAAAAAAAAGGGAATCTTTTTTGATTCCCTTTTATATCATCAGTAGGAATGTTTATGTAAGTTCCATTGACTTGAATGTATCAACAACACCGCGAACTGCTTTTTCGGAATCAGCCAAAAGCGCTTTTTCACTGTCATTAAGATCCAATTCAATGATTTTTTCTATACCGTTCTTTCCAAGTACTACAGGAACACCTAGATAAAGATCGTTGACACCATATTCTCCTGTCAACCAAGCACAACAAGGATAAATTCTACGCTCATCTCGAAGAATCGTACTGACCATCTGTGCAGCAGCTGCACCTGGAGCGCACCAAGCTGATGTACCCATTAAACCAACAAGTTCACCACCTCCTTTCTTTGTTCTTTCTACAATTGCGTTGAGTGTTTCATCATCGATCATTTCTTTGATTGGAATTCCCGATACAGTTGTATATCTCGGCAAAGGAACCATCGTGTCACCATGTCCACCCATTAGAACCGCACGAATATCTCTCGGCGAAACATCTAAAGCACTCGCTAAAAAAGCACGATAGCGAGCAGTATCTAGGATTCCAGCCATACCCATAACTTTAGATGATGAAAGACCAGATGCTTCAAAGGCAGCGAACGTCATCACATCAAGAGGATTCGATACCACTATGATAATTGGATTTTTTGAATGCTCTAAGATGCTTTTAGTTACAGATGTAACAATTTTAGCATTGATGGAGATAAGATCATCTCTGCTCATGCCTGGTTTACGTGGAATACCAGCTGTAATTACAACTACATCAGAATCTGCTGTATCCTTGTAATCTGATGTGCCAGATATTTTCGATGAATATTTATCAATGGGCGCTTGTTGCCAAATGTCTAAAGCTTTTCCTTTAGCCATATCGCCCTTTAGGTCTAATAAAACGATTTCATTCGCGCAGTTTTCGTGAGCTAAAACATTGGCACAAGTAGCACCTACATTTCCCGCTCCGACAATTGTGACTTTTGTCATAATGTTGTACTTTATTCTAGGTTTATAAATGATGTATCAATAATGCTGACAAATGTAATAAAAAAACACTTGATTTGAAATTAATTTCAATCGGTATTGTATACGTTAAAATTTGAAATATTTACAGCGAAAATTGTATATTGGCGTTCTATATATAACTACAAAAGTTTTGATGTGGGGTTATATCGCTGACAATTCGCCTGTAATATAGCCAGTTATCGTACATTTGATTTGTTATTTTTTCAAAAAACAGTGTAAAAATAATTATACATGAAGCTCAAATACTACCAATTTCTACTATTGTTATTATGTCTATCATTTGTGCAGTCAACGTATGCGCAAAAGATAACCGGTGTTTGCGGAGTCACTTATGAAGAGGGCAAGGCCATCAAAGACCGAATGCTTGATAACAGAAGAAATAAAGCACAACTACTTCAGCAATATGAAGCAGCAAGGAATAATGATAGTACCACATGGGTACCGATCCAATTCCATATAGTTAACAAAACAGATGGAACGGGTGGTGAAAAAATAGAAGATGTTCTTGATAATCTCTGTTTGCTTAATAGTGATTATGAGAGTATAAACGTTCAGTTTTATTTATCTGGTCCGATACGCTTCATCAATCAGGATCTTCTTTATACGAATGATTTTGGCCAAGTATCAGCTTTTTACATGGGAATGTACAAGGTTGATGGTGTTGTAAATGTTTTCATTGGAAATCAGATTCAAAGTGGTATTTCCGGAGGTACAACTCTTGGGTATTATACACCAGGGTTAGATGTCATCTACTGTATCCGTGGTTCGATCAATGGTTCCTCTTCAACACTCACGCATGAGGTTGGGCACTTACTATCCTTACCACATACATTTTTTGGTTGGGAAGGTCAGCGTTATGATGAGGTTATGTTAAATACAACTGGTCGTACACCTACTTTCTTACCGAATGGAGCACCTGTTGAAGAAATTTCTAGATCTGGTGGAACTGAGAATTGTCAGATTGCTGCTGATGGGTTCTGCGATACAGATGCCAATTATCTTTTTGGCTTCTATGGCGGTTTATACAATAACGGTTGTGAATATGCTGCCACAGCTCACGATCCTAATGGTTACTTATTCAGACCTGACGTGATTGCTCCTTCAGCCGTTCTTTTTAAAATGAATGAAGCTGATAATGAGTTAACATCATTGTACTTAAGAAATCTTTCTACTAAAGATAAAATCTATCGTAAGACTCTAGTTGTTCTTGAAACAGTTTTCACAGATCCTTCATCAGGTACGACAACTGTTATGTGGTCAGACACGATCGGTACGAATAACGATACTGATTATGAAATTGGTGCGAACTCTTTCAAAGACATCATTGGAAATACAAATGCGTACCTGATCAACAAGGGATTTATTCAAACAGGAAGTCATACATTGACTACTAATGTGACATGTTCTAATGCAAACGCTGTTGTTGCAGCGTCTTTAGCTGAATTTGAAGTAAACCAATCGAATCACGTAACTTCGTTTGATTCGATCCGTGTGACAAATGCTTCAGCAACAGATACAATTTTTGCTGGGACAGTCTTAGATGTTACCGAATCACTTGTACATGCTACAAATGGAACACTTGGTTCAGAGACTTGGCAGATCGCATTACCTAACAATATTTTGCCAAATGGTACAGAATTACTTGTAGGCGCTACGGTTACAGGAACCAAATCTTCTCATGGAGGAATGGAATTCGAAGTAACGGCTACGGCTCCGTATCCTGATACATCTGGAACAACTTCTGAAAATATCATGAGTTATTACAATGATGGTTGTGTCTTTGAATTCTCTAAAGATCAAGGTGAAGCGATGAAGTTAGATATTATCGCAAGAGGTTATCCAAACTTGTATGCAACACCTAATAACGTTCCAATAACTGACACAGTGATAGTGATCAATCCAGTAAATGGTGCAGCTGCTCCTAATGATTTGATTCAATTTGTGTGGAATCCAGTAAACGGTGCAACTATGTATCAGGTGAGTGTGTATGCAACAAACATTTTTGGATTGCCACTGGTAGGCGGCTATTATTACGAATCTATCGTAGAGGGTACAGACTTCTGGTTAAGTCTACCTCCAGGTGTTCCATACGCATGGACTATCAAGCCAATCAGCTCAACTGATTACTGCGATGATAATTTACGTTCGACTCCTATGCGATTCACGGTTAATGGATGGACTGTCAACACTGATCAGATTCAAACGGGTGTTGAATCGGTCAATGTTTATCCAAATCCAGTATCATCGAATAGTGACTTGTTGGTAGAGATTAATGCCATGGATCATAGTGATGCATCTGTAGAAGTCTACAACAGCTTGGGACAACGAGTGATGAATAGTCAAACAGTATCACTTATTCCAGGTGCTAATGTTCAAAAACTGAATATGCAGGGGCTATCTAAAGGACTATACATGCTTCATGTCACATCCAACGGTCATACACATACTCAAAAAATTCAGGTTCAATAAATCGAGTATTAACAAACGATTTCAATATATTAGAGGATGATATTTTATCATCCTCTATTTTTTTCTATGAAATACATATTATTTTTTCTTATTAGCGTATTGAGTTTGATCGCATGCAATAATGAACTTTCATCAAATGATGAAAAAGATCAAGTTAATAGTATTACTAACGAACCTATATCAAGTTTAGACAAGACCATTAATGGATTGCTACAATCCATGAAAAACGATTTGATTCTAATTGATTCAGCCATGTGTGAGACAAGTCCACCTATTCATATCTCAAAGGGTATAAACGGATCTATGAG
>CAXQBA010000134.1:0-7150 GCA_964221885.1 Luminiphilus sp.
CGTCACGATAGGTTAAAATCTCTTTTGCATGATACCATTTAATGTACGGATGAGCAACCAACTCATTCATGGTTACAGTGTTTAAATTTATTGTTTTTACTGCTTGATCTTTAGAAACGATTAGGTACGGAATCAGTTTTTGAAAAACTGAATCTCGTACTCCTGTTACGTCCAACAGCTGGTCAATCGAATGAAAACCACCCAACGATGACCTGAATTGAACGACGCGTTTGGCCAATGTAAAACCGATACCAGGAAGTTGCATCCAATCCTCCATTGTTGAATGATTGATATCAATCTGAACATATGCAGATTTGAAGGATGATGAATGATCTCGTAACTCGGTTTTCTTATAAGCAGGGGTTGTAGAAACAAACAAATGAGGTGCAATGCGATTGAAAGTGCTACTATCCATTCTGTACAATTGCATAAGTTGTTCTACTCGTTCAAAAGAGCCTATTTTTGTACGATAACGGATCCATTGTTGAGCAAGTGCACTGGAAACACACAACATGTTAATCGAATCAATAGATGAATGATTGATGTCTATTCTGAGTTCAGGGTCAATCTCACATAAATTTTGTTCATCGGATGTAGATTTCTCAGTTAAACTATTGTTTTGAGTAGATTGAATTTGTATCCAAGATGATAATTGATCAAAGTCTTGCTGGCTTAAACCATATATTTTCATCAGATCTGATTTCTGTCTAAATCGACCACCTTTCGATCTGTATTTATCGATATTTTTAACAACATTCAATGGCAATCCCAGCATACATAAACTATCATTTGAAAGTAAATTCGGATCAAAAAAGAACATTGTTCTATGATGTTTTTCACTAATCTCTGTAATCATCTGATTAGAATCATGATAGACGCTCAACGAATCCGTACCATAAATAGGTGAAAATAAAGGTTCACTACCTGATAACATCCAATAGCGAAATACTAAACTGATACATAACAAACCAAATACGATCAGATATAATAACGTAAATCCTTTTATCTGAGATGGTCTAAACTTTATCCACGAAGCGATTATGTCCAAGATTCCCATACCAAAATATACAAAGAAAAAGACATAAAAAAAAGGCGCTTAAAAGCGCCTTTTAGTATATATCATTCGAAACTTATAAGTTTAACGAATACCCTTTATTCATTTTATTCTTCACAAAAACTCTGTAACCTTCCGGTGCATAAACATCAAAACTGAATGTATCGATCAATTCAACACCTTTGATAGCAACATATCGATCAACCGTTGGCATATCAATAACGATAGTTGTACTATTCATTGATGTATTGATCTTATAACGCCCTACTAGCATTAATCTTTTAAGTATTGATTCATCAAAGTTGATCTGAACGTTAGCAACTATTTTAATGTGTTCACTATCCCAACGTTTAAGATTCACAGTTCCAGGTAAATTAATAACCGTAGATGTAGTGGCCTCTAATCCAACTTCTTTAGTATAAACTGTTTCAGACTGAGCTGAAATGCTCACTGAAAGTAGGATAAAAAAAGTAAAAATTAGCAATCGCATAATCGAGTTTGTTTGTTATTATGATTTGTTGGCACAAAGATACATCAAGGTTTTTAATCCAACAAACAAATTTCAAAATATTATTTTGTAATAAAGCTTAAAAACAGCTTTTATATTTTTTAAATTTTGCCATAATTAAAAAAAACAGTATATAATTCTTTTTAATTTGCAATTGTAGGACGTAAATAATCCAATAATTAAGCAATTGCAAATGAAAAAAAAGTGTTAAATTTTAGCAAATTGGCTTTACATAGAAGGAGTAAGCACTTGATTCGTCGAATCTTTGATAGAAACACTGAAGCCAGCTGGAATTTTTATTTCAAAGGATAGATTCTCAACAAGATCAACACCTTTAACAGTAACATATGTTTTTACCTTGGGCATGGTAATAATAAGTTGATCGCCTTGCTCTTCTATTGCCAAACGATATCGTCCAACCAAAACCAGCCGATCCACAATACTTGATGGAAAGTTTGGAACATTGAGTTTGGTCGTTACTTTGATAAAATCATTATCCCACTCAGACAAATTGATATCACCTGGCAACGCAAACATGACATGATTCATGTAGTCCAAGGAAATGGATTTAACCATTTCTTTTTCTGCTTGAGCCACGGTCGATGACACGAATGCAATAATGAGTAGCAATATGGATATAAATCGTTTCATGGTTTTTGAAGATACTCAATTAAAGAACACCTTTCATTAATTTGAACGCAAAAATAATTCAATTAGTTCAATCAACCAAACCTATATGCAGAATATTATTCTGTAATTTCATTTAATACCTGAATTGAAAATAATAATATTTCAAAAATATCCAATTAGTTAAAATAAAACAAAATAATTCTCCAAAAAAAAGTATAATATTCTAAAATTCGATCTTTACACCATAAAATAGTGCCATCAGGCATCATGAATGATCTGCTTCATTGCTGTAACCCAATCATCGTCTGCATTTAAACTATGGACCAACTGTATCACTTCACCGCCCATTTCTTCAAACTCCT
This sequence comes from Luminiphilus sp., assembly GCA_964221885.1. GTDB lineage: Bacteria > Bacteroidota > Bacteroidia > Chitinophagales > Saprospiraceae > Aureispira. The sequence goes on from CAXQBA010000134.1 coordinate 2,555, forward strand.
CTTGATACTCCTCCCCGATCTCAATGATTGTTTCTAAACAATCTGCCACAAATGCTGGACATACACACAGTAAGCGTTTCTCACCTAACTCAGCTCGCTTTTTAAGAATATCTGAGGTATACGGCTCCACCCATTTTGTTGGTCCTAATCTAGACTGAAAACAAGTTGTAAACTTATCTTTATCCAAACCAAGTCGTTCTGCTAAAAGTTCGGTTGTTCTTACACACTGAGCGCTGTAACAGAAGTGATTTGCTTCACAGTAGTTGTGACAACAATCGGCTTGTTTGGTGCAGTGATTATGCATGTCAGCCTTACGCAGTTGACTTACTGGTAATCCATGATATGAAAAAAGAATATGATCATACGATGAGGGATCATATTGATTGATGCGATCTAAAAAACATTGGAGAAAAGCTTCGTGATCATAAAAAGAGTTGATAAATGTAACTTTAGGAATAACCTGTTTTCGTGCCATCTGCTTCATAATGACTTCATGGATCGAGCCTGTACAAGCTGATGAATATTGTGGGAACAATGGTACAACAATCAATTCATTAATTGACTTATTAGATAACAAGTCATTCAATGCCCCTTTGAGGCTTGGCTCTTGATAGCGCATTGCTAGCGACACGATATAATTATCCCCCATGAGCACCTGTAACTTATCACGTAAAGAAATACCATACACCTTAAGCGGTGATCCCTCATCGGTCCATAACTCTTGATACAGCTTGGCTGAAGAACCTGAACGAAACGGGGCAATGATTCCTCGAACTAGTAGATTTCTAGGTACACTTGGTATATCGATCACACGGTAATCCAATAAAAACTCTTTCAAATATTTATACACCGCATATCTGGAGGGTTCATCTGGTGTTCCTAAATTCACTAATAGAATGACCGTTTTCATTCGTTTTTTATTTTTTTAACAAAAATTTGAAAAGATTGATCTTGAAATTGAGAAAAAAAATTCGATTTTACACAAAAACCTTACCAATCATTTAAAATCTTGATAATTAAAGTATATTCAAGGTACTTTTAGAAACTTAAACAAATAAGTTTCGTACTATATATCTCGTTCATCTTTGAATAATTGAATTGAGAAATTAATAACAATTATGTTACGACAGACCCTATCACAAAAACAAATTCAGAAGTTGTCTCCTCAGCAGATTCAACTCATGAAGTTGTTACAGGTACCCACGGTCATGTTAGAGCAACGCATCCAAGAGGAAATAGAATCAAATCCAGCCTTGGAAGACAATGCAGATGCTCAAGAAGAATCTAGTCAAGATGATCAGACAGATGACTCTATTGATAAAGATTCAGATGAAACTGAATACGCTGACGACACCAGTTTAGATGATTATATTGAGGATTACATGAATGATGACGAACCATCATACAAATATGAGATCAATAATTATTCAGCTGATGATGAAGAAAAAAATATCCCTATTGCCATTGAGAGTTCATTTCATGAATTCATGGAAAACCAAATGGGACTTTTAGACTTAAATGATCGAGAAGAAATTATTGCCAAACAATTGATCGGATCGTTAGACGAAGATGGGTATTTACGAAGAGAGCCCATTAACATAACTGATGATCTGGCTTTTGCACAAAATATAATGGTCAGTGAAGAAGAAGTGGTCAATGTGTTACAAAAAATACAAAAGCTAGAACCTGCTGGTGTTGGTGCACAAACATTACAGGATTGTCTTTTACTGCAAATAGAACGAAAGTTAAATTCAGAGGATGTACAACGTCATTATGATGACGAAGAAATACATTATCTAAAACTGGCTCATCTTATTTTGAGCAAATATTTTGAGGAATTTTCAAAAAAGCATTACAGTAAGTTACTCAAATCTTTGAATCTTTACACAGATCAACTAAAAGAGATCAGCAAAGAAATTCTAAAACTGAATCCAAAGCCTGGTGCAGCATATGCCCCATCATCTAGTATAAAAAAACAATATATCGTACTTGATTTCATTATTGACAATAAAAATGGTGAATTAGATCTGGCATTAAACAGCAGAAATGCGCCTGAGTTAAGAGTTAATAATCAATACAAGGATATGCTAGCCACCTATAATGATAACAAGAAAAATAAGAAATCCAGAGAGGCTGCTATGTTCGTTAAACAGAAGATTGATGCGGCCAAATGGTTTATTGATGCCATCAAACAACGCCAAGATACCATGATGCGTACAATGTATACGATCATGCAATTTCAATATGATTTCTTTTTGACAGGAGACGAGAAGAATTTACGTCCTATGATCCTCAAAGACATTGCCGAGATCACAGGTCTTGATATTTCAACAATTTCCCGAGTTGCGAATAGTAAATATGTTCAAACAGAATTTGGAATACTTCGTTTAAAAGACTTTTTTTCCGAGTCGCTTCAAACATCAAGTGGTGAAGAGGTATCAACTCGTGAAGTAAAGAAGATACTCACAGAGATCATTGAAACCGAGAATAAACGAAAACCTTTTTCTGATGAAAAATTGAAGAACCTTCTCAAACAAAAAGGATATGAGATAGCTCGAAGAACGGTAGCTAAATATCGTGAACAACTGAATATTCCGGTTGCCAGACTTCGTAAAGAAATATGATGTAGCTCCAAACGTCACATTCTAGATTTTTTCCAATGTAATACGCATTGTATTCCTACTTTTCCTTCCAATTATATGGTATTCAGCTATCTAGATTTCACAGAATTGTAAAATCGGATGATCAACAAAAAGAATAACTTTGAGATAAGGAGTATAAAGTGTATTTTTGATACAAAGAAATAAACATAACGAATGAAGAACATACGCAATTTTTGCATCATTGCACATATCGATCACGGAAAGAGTACATTAGCCGATCGGATGTTGGAAATGACACAAACGATCGATGAACGAAAGATGCAAGATCAAGCTCTTGATAACATGGACCTCGAACGAGAGCGTGGAATCACTATTAAATCTCATGCCATACAATTAGACCTTGAGATAGATGATCAACCGTATGTTTTTAATTTGATAGACACGCCCGGTCATGTCGATTTTTCGTACGAAGTTTCCAGGTCGATTGCTGCATGTGAAGGAGCTCTTCTCTTAGTAGATGCTACACAAGGTGTGCAGGCACAGACCATCTCTAACCTATATCTAGCCCTGGAAAACGACCTTGAAATCATTCCTGTTTTAAATAAGGTAGATATGCCCTCCGCTTCTGTTGATGAAATGAAAGATGAAGTGGTTGATCTACTTGGATGTGAGCCTGAAGAGATCTTACTGGCTTCAGGAAAGACAGGTCAAGGTGTTGAAGATATTTTTCGTGCAATTGTTAATCGAATCCCTGCTCATAAAGGTAATACTGATGCACCTTTGCAAGCCATGATCTTTGATTCTATGTTCGACAAGTACCGGGGTGTAATCGCATACTATCGTATTATGAATGGAACATTAAAAAAGAATGATCCGATCCTATTTTATAACACCCGAGGTGAATATGATGCGAATGAAGTTGGCATTCTGAAAATGGACATGCATGCACGTGATGAGATCAAAGCAGGTGATGTTGGGTATATTATTACAGGAATTAAAAACTCTAAGGAAGTAAAGGTAGGTGATACCATCACCCACAGAAAAACACCTTGTAATAAAGCTATTCAGGGTTTCGAAGATGTAAAGCCCATGGTATTTGCTGGTATGTTTCCTATTGAAAATGAAGATTTTGAAGACTTAAGAGATGCTTTAGAAAAATTACAACTCAACGATGCGTCTTTGATCTACCAACCCGAAACATCTGTTGCTCTTGGGTTCGGGTTTCGATGTGGTTTTTTAGGTATGTTACACTTAGAGATCATTCAAGAACGCCTTGAACGTGAGTTCGATCAAAATGTACTCACAACGGTTCCCAATGTAAGTTATTTTGCATATACCAAAAAGGGTGAAAAATTGACGATCAATACACCGAATGATCTACCAGATGTGAATCACTTGGATTTTGTCGAGGAACCCTACATTCGTGCTCAGATCATCACCAAACCTGAATACATCGGCAATATCATCAAGTTGTGTATGGAAAAACGCGGCATTTTGAAAAACCAAGTATATCTAACACAAACTCGTTTAGAACTAACATTTGAGATGCCTTTAGCTGAGATCGTTTTCGACTTTTATGATCGTCTCAAAACTATATCAAAAGGCTATGCATCGTTTGATTACACACCCATCGATTATCGTCAATCTAATCTGGTAAAGCTCGATATTTTATTGAATGGTGAAAGCGTTGATGCATTCTCCAGTTTGATCCACAGAGATAAAGCTGAATCATTTGGTCGTAGACTCTGCTCTAAACTAAGAGAAATCTTACCCAAGCAACAATTTAAAATTGCTATCCAGGCGGCTATTGGCGCCAAAGTTATTGCCAGAGAGACTATTTCAGCACTACGAAAAGATGTGACCGCTAAATGTTATGGAGGTGATATCACACGTAAGCGTAAGCTCCTCGAAAAGCAGAAAAAAGGTAAGAAAAAGATGCGAGAAGTAGGAAACGTCCAAGTTCCACAAAAGGCTTTTTTGGATGTATTGAAAC
>CAXQBA010000135.1:0-5144 GCA_964221885.1 Luminiphilus sp.
GCCTTCCAGTCTTGTTCCCTCTGGCGTAGTGAAATCAAAAAAGCCCTGATCGGATAAATTCATATCCGCCAGCTTTTCGGTTAAGACCGCATTGTCTTCGATAACCCGAATACGTTTTTTTGAACGTGTCTCATACACTTCGAAAACAGGTGGTTGACCTGCCTTTGAAAAGGTATTGACAAAGTATTGATAAGTACCGCTGAACTGAGCTGAATTGCTTCCTATATGTGGATTTAACTCGACCATTTCACCTGACAGGGATACCTTGTATATACCTCGCTGTGTGGCACTCTCCTTAGCCGCTTGGAAATAGATCCAACCCGATTTATCCATGCCGTACACTTTTGTCACGTCATAATCTCCCTTGGTTAATTGCTTCGACTTTTTTGACCCGAATGTTTTCACATGAATATGGTTAAAACCGCTTTCATCTGAAGTCCACAAGAACTGGTCTTTATCTAAAAAGGTCATATTATCATGTAGATCAATGAAGTACTCGTTCTTCTCTTCAAAAACGGTCTTGAGTGACTTTTTTGCAGTATTGTAGCACAATAATTCCAAGTGATTCTGGTAGCGATTCATTTTTGTGATGATCAACTCATCATTGGATTTCCATTTGACACGTGGAATATATATATCACCCCCTTTCACCAGCACTTTGATCGTTTTGGCTGATTCCAGATCGTAAATATGAACACTCACCTCGGCATTCTTTTCACCCGCTTTCGGATACTTGAACGTTTCATATTCTGGATAGAGATCGCCTCGATAATTGGTCATCGTGAATTCTTTTACATCACTTTCATCAAAGCGTATGTAGGCGATCTGTTGACCATCAGGAGACCATTGATAGGCTTGAGACATGGCAAACTCCTCCTCATACACCCAATCCGCTGAACCGTTAATAACGGCATTAAACTTCCCATCGGTGGTAATAGCCCTCTCTTTCTGGGTACGCATATCTTTTATGAATAGATTGTTATCTCTTGCAAAGGCAACCTTTTGACCACTATGATCAAAGTTGGGGTAACTCTGTTTTCCTTTATCTGATAATTGTTTCAGTGATTTACTTTTTCTATCATATAGGTAATAATTCGCTTTAGATGACCGACGATAGATCGATTCACTCTCTGTTTCCAGAATGATCTTTGATTCATCCGAGTTGAACGTGTAGGATGAAAAATTGATCTCATCGGTCGAGAAGATCTGACCGTCGATCTGACCATCCGTGATCTTATAGGTTACAATACGATTGCCCTCTTTCACTGAATACCGAACCCCATCATTCATAAAATTAAAACCCGGTACATAATTCGGGTAAAATGAATAGGTCTCCCAAATATCTGCAATGGTGATCTCTTGTGCTTTTGCTGGACTAATGGCCAACAAAAGAGCAATAAGTATAAAGGTCATTTTATACATCATAAATCTATTTTAAATTCGAATTATCCTTTCTGATTCGCAGTATCTCGTAAGCGCTGCAAGAAAGGTGAAGCAAATATAAAGTCTTGAAGTAGATCATTATCACTGGTCATTACCTCATGTCGGTTCCCCACCCAAGCCAACTCACCAAAGTAAAGAAGATTGATATTATCACCGATCTCCATAACTGAGTTCATATCGTGGGTATTGATAACAGTAGTGATCTGATTTTCGATCGTGATCTTTCGGATCAACTCATCGATACGCATAGACGTAGTCGGATCAAGCCCTGAGTTCGGTTCGTCACAGAATAGGTATTTAGGATTCAAAATGATCGCACGAGCAATACCCACTCGTTTCTGCATACCACCAGACACCTCTGATGGATATTTTGAATTACTCCCCTCGAGCTCAACACGCTCCAGCGTTTCATCTACTTTCTTTTGCTTTTCGCCCCAAGTGAGATTAGTGAACATATCTAAAGGAAAACGGACGTTCTCTTCCACCGTCAAGGAATCAAACAAGGCAGAGCCCTGAAACAACATTCCCATTTCTCCACGAATCGCCTTTCGTTGCTTGGCATTCAACGCCGTGAAGTCTGTATCACCATACCAGACTTTACCACTAGATGGCGTAACCAAACCCACCAATATTTTTAAAAGAACCGTCTTACCCGCACCAGACTTTCCAATGATCAAATTGGTCTGACCTTTTTGAAAGGTGGTCGTGATCCCCTTCAAAACCTCTTGGTCTCCAAACTGCTTCTTAATATGTTCGATCTTGATCATAAGCTATGTCATTAATAAGGCGATCACATAATCAGCCAGAAGGATTAGAATATTAGCAATCACCACCGCTGCGGTACTAGCCCGACCCAGTTCAATACTACCACCTGTCACAAAGAACCCCTGATAACAGGCCACCGTAGTCAACAGAAATGCAAACACTACCGCTTTAACCTGCATCATAAATATATTGTGCGTATCAAAAAAGGCACGCAAACCTTGCATAAACTCAGCATCGGAGATCAAATTACCTGCGATACAGGCAATGTAACCACCTGCCATACCAAAAAAGGCCGATAAAACAACCACCATCGGTATCACCGCAACTGCTGCGATCACCTTTGGCAACACTAAAAATGCCGTAGTATCAACACCCATTACTTCAAGGGCATCGATCTGTTCTTTCTGGCGCATTCCACCTAACTCCGCAGCAATGTTTGAACCCACTTTACCAGCTAATGCTAAACAAGTAAACGTGGGGGCTAATTCAATGATCATGATATCCCGGACAATATATCCGATGTAATATCTAGGAATCGTCGAACCACCTAATTGATAAGCGAACTGTACCGCAGTTACTGCCCCAATAAAGACGGAAACCAATCCGATAATGACTAGAGAACCTACGCCGATGTCATTCATCTGACGCATGGTTTCTTTCCAATACATCGAGACTTTTTCAGGTCTGGCGAACATATTCTTTATGAAAAGGATATAACGACCAAAATGGAAGAAAACATTCAAAACGGATTGCTTGTTATTGGTTATGAAATCTCACACAAAATGCAATAATTGTCTGATTTTTTAAAGGAATTAATAGTTTTTATAGCTTTATTGTCCAATACTGACAATAATAGTACCAACACTACACATTACCTAACCTATGTCACTGATCAATGACCATTTCGACAAGCTTCTGGACTTGTTACAAACCGAAAAAGAACATGAAAAGAAGCAATTTGAAGAATATGCAAAAAAACTTAGCATCACTGAAAAGATCAATAATGGTCATTGTTGGTACCCAACACAAGTCTTAGATAGTGGTTTCAGTTTAGGGGAACATCCATGTATCACAGTAGAACGAACCAAACATTTAGATGTTAACCATAGCTTCAAAGCTGGTCAAGTACTGACTATTTTCCATCTGGATAAAACACACGTACGACGAGAAACTAAAGGAGTGATTCACTACATAAAAAAACATACGATCAAGATCGTGATGTATGGTACAGAATTACCCAGATGGGTCTTTGGTGGACATATTGGTGTAGAAAGCACCTTTGACGAAAAAACCTACATTGAGATGGAACAAGCGGTCAGAAATGTTCAACAAGCTGATGAGACACGTCTTGCTGCAATCCGTGATATTATCGCTGGTAATAAAGAAGCTCAAATAAGTCAAAAACATCCGATCGAGATCCCACAACTGAACCATTCACAAAATGAGGCACTGAATAGCAGTTTACAAGCCAACGACGTAGCTGTCATTCATGGTCCTCCCGGTACAGGTAAAACTACAACGATTGTTCAGATTCTGGTTCAATTATCTAAATCTGAAGGACCCATTCTGGTTTGTGCACCCTCCAATGCTGCCACCGATCATATCACACTCAAAGCGGTCGAAAATCGATTACATACGATACGGCTAGGTCATCTATACAGAATCGATGAAAACTTAATCAATAACAGTCTTGAAGGCTACATACAACGACTGCCCGAAATGCAAGAGGTGAAGAATATGAAGAAAGAAGCGGCACAGTTACGAAATAGCGCAGGTAAATTCAAACGAAAATTTGGCCATCAAGAGCGCCAAGATCGAAAAAATAGCTACATAGAGGCACGTGAATTGATCCAACATGCCAAAATGTTGGAAGATTACATCATCGACAGAACTCTAAAAAATGCGCAGGTAATTACATGTACGTTAGGCGGTGCCAATAATCAGTACATAGAAAAGATGCATTTCAAAACCCTGATCATAGACGAAGCAGCTCAGGCATTAGAACCCGCCTGCTGGATAGCAATAGCTAAATGTGATCGAGTAATTTTAGCTGGAGATCCCCATCAATTACCCCCTACTGTAAAGAGCATGAAAGCCCAACGAGGTGGCTTGTCCACAACCCTCATTGAGCGGGCTTTGAACATTCCTGATCTATCAACTCTATTGAACCAACAATACCGAATGCATCAAATGATCATGCAATTTTCCAATGAACAATTCTATGATGGTCAACTTACTGCAGATGTATCGGTAAAGAACTGGCAATTAGGTCTGAAAGATGGATCTTTTTCGAAAGCTCTTGAATTCATAGATACCGCTGGTTGTGGCTATGAAGAACAGTTCAATCACAGCACCAGTAGCTATCATAACGAGAAAGAGTATCACACCTTACGTATGCATCTCGACAATTTATTGGTAGTCACGAATGAGCCTACTATGAGAATAGGCATTATTTCTCCTTATAAGGAACAGGTCAAATACATGAAGGATCATCTGACAAGTGATTTCGATCATTTCCCTGACAGAGATATACAGGCCAACACGATCGACTCCTTTCAAGGACAAGAAAGAGATGTGATCTACATCAGTTTGGTTCGATCCAATGAACAAGGTATGATCGGCTTTTTAAAAGATACCCGACGTATGAATGTAGCTATGACACGCGCCAAAAAGAAACTGATCGTCATTGGTGACAGCGCAACTATTGGACAACATCCTTTTTACAATGACTTTATAGATTACTGCGAAAAAAATGATGCTTATCACACCGCTTGGGAATGGCAATAAGCATCCATTAAAGCTTCTCTCCAATCGCTGCAATGGGGTTCCGAAAGTAGATCAACACCAATAAGCACACTAACATAAATAAGGTGAGGATCAAAAACGCATAAATCACCTGTCCATTCTGATGAAAGAAGGGCAGCGAAAAGACCAGT
>CAXQBA010000136.1:0-2499 GCA_964221885.1 Luminiphilus sp.
CTCAAAAAAGGAGATATCTCTAAAGTGATCGAATATAAAACGCCTCGTGGCGAAAAACAATTCAGAATTGTCCGAATCAACAACCGAACGGAACCACATGTTGCTAATCTAAAAGAAGATTATGCTAAAATTCGAGATGCGGCTTTAAACGAAAAAAAGAGCACGTATGTAAGTACATGGATCGACACAAAGATTCAACAGAATTATATTCAGATCAAATTTGACAATTTAGGTGCTTTCAAAGAAGAAATATATAATTGTGAACTTCTATCCAAATGGATAAGTCAGTCCAATCCCTAATTTTAAGTGTATTTTAACGCCAAAGACAACTGCTTTAGTAATCCATTTTTTGTCTAAATCCGTTATAACACCTAACTTGAATAGAAATAAGAAAATATGCAATTTAAAGACGATGTCGAAGCAGTTGACGCATTAGCCAAATCCTATCAAGAACTTAAATCCGAGATAGGAAAGGTGATTTTCGGACAACATGATGTAATTAAAACAGTGCTCATTTCACTTTTTTGCGATGGACACAGTTTGCTCGTTGGCGTTCCTGGTTTAGCTAAAACGCTCTTAGTGAACACCATATCAAAAGTATTGGATCTTGAATATAATAGGATACAGTTCACACCTGACCTCATGCCCTCAGATATAACGGGTTCTGAAGTAATGGATGAGCACCGCAATTTTATCTTTAACAAAGGGCCATTATTTACCAATATTCTTTTAGCTGATGAGATCAATCGTACACCGCCTAAAACTCAAGCAGCTCTTCTTGAAGCAATGCAAGAACGATCAGTCACTGTTGCTGGTCATAACTATAAGTTGCCCAAACCTTTTTTGGTGTTAGCAACTCAGAATCCTATAGAACAAGAAGGAACCTATCCGTTACCTGAGGCACAGCTCGACCGATTTATGTTCAATATTTATTTAGAATACCCAAGTTATTCGGATGAAGTTGAAATCGTAAAAAATACAACTTCAGGAACAACTCCGTCTTTATCAACGATTCTGACCGGTGATCAGATTTTATTTTTCCAACAGTTAATTCGTAAAATACCTATCTCCGATAATGTTCTTGAATATGCTGTTACCTTATCCAATAAATCACGACCTCAATCAGAATTGTCGACAAATTTTGTGAACAATTACATCTCTTGGGGTGCTGGGCCTAGAGCATCTCAGTGCTTGGTTCTTGGTGCGAAATGCCATGCTGCAATCAATGGGAAATATTCTCCTGACATTGAAGATGTTCAAGCAGTTGCCAAATACGTCCTTCGCCACCGTGTGGTTCGGAATTATAAGGCAGAAGCAGAAGGCATTTCTATAAACGAAGTGGTTCAGAATTTACTTTAACCACTTTATTATCTTATCACACACACACATGAAATTCCAGGAACATATTGGATCTTTTATTTTATTCATGGTGTGCCTTTCTTGTGCTGAGCCCTCTGCTCCCATTGGTGGACCTAAGGATCTAACTCCTCCAGCTATTTCCAAGACCAAATACTCAACCCCGAATGGAATGACCAACTTCACCTACGACAAGGTCCTGGTTACCTTCGATGAATGGGTCCGATTGGTCAATCCAACGCAACAAGTTATTATTACGCCACCTCTGAAAGGGAAACCCAATATTTTTGTAAAAAATAAATCCGTGGTCGTTCAATGGGAAGACACCCTGCGATCCAATACAACGTATTCTGTTCAATTTGGCGATGCAATCGTAGATATTACTGAAGGTAATGCAGCAAAGAATATCAAGCGTGTTTTTTCGACAGGTCCATTTATTGACTCCTGTACTATTTCGGGTCTTGCAATTGACTATTTTAGCGGAAAAGCGCTCAAAGATGCGACGATCCTGTTGTATGATACCAGTGCCACAAATTGGCTCAAAGTCTTCCCATACTATTTCACCAAGACTGCTTCAGATGGGACATTTACCATTAATTACATAAAGGATGGTATGTACAATCTTTGCGCGTTACTCGACGAAAACAATAACTACTTTTATGACAAAATTGATGAAAAGATCGCATTCAATTTACCCCCCATATTGATCAATAAAAACCCTTCAATCGATACCCTATTTTTATTCAAAGAGCGTCAAGAAACACGTATTTTATCGTACGATTATACGACTTCACACCTTCACATAACGTTTAATAATCAAGATTTAATTGGCAACTTTTCATGTACTATTAAAGATTATGATTCTACGGTCATTAAACAGTATCAAAATGGCGATTCATTAGAAATTTGGCATACATCTATTGATACCTATCCCATCTCCTTGATCATTTCAAATCCAGCCGAATCCTTTTTTGATACGCTCGTTTTAAAAAACAAGACCATAGGTGCTATGTCCATAGATTCATCTATGGTCTTGTTTTTTAAAACGAGCGTATCAAAAAAGGATTCGGCTGGATTTGAAATGATCAAGGAGATGGGATAGGTATCAATAGATGTATGCCAAATTTCTAATGAATCGCCATT
>CAXQBA010000137.1:0-4812 GCA_964221885.1 Luminiphilus sp.
CGTGTGCTCTTCCGATCTTGATTAATGGCGCGATTGTGAAGTAAATACATTTTTTACACCATGTAGATATTTTGGTCGTATCTGATTTGAGCTTAATCGGAATACCCATATACCTACTACTTATCTACCTACCTGCATGATGACATGAAATATTTAAGTAAAAATTCAACGGCCGTGAATAATTTTCTCGATGAGAAAAATTTCTAATTCAACTGATGAAGATTTTCCAATAATTACATATCGACGCGCACATTTTTTCTCTTATCACATAAAAAATTTAATTCTAACTCAAGTACATTTTTTGGCGTGCCAAATTTTTCGGTACTTTTTTCTTTTACCAAAAATGTTGAAGGTTCCAAAATTACAGCAGGATAAACCCTTTTTTACAAATATTTCGTAAGTATCAGATGTTTTCATTGGACGAAGGGTACTGGCACTGAGTATTTTTTTTTACACGTTGTATATTTTTTGGTAATTTGAGATTTTTTCCAAAATCGGCGAGTAAAAAAACTCAACGGCCGTGATTAATTTTTTTAACGGGCGAAAAGAAAAGTATGAAAATTTCATATGCTATCTTTATTTACAGAATATTCGTATTAATTCCGCTCCTTGTGACGCATGACGAGGGATCACGAGGAGTTCTTATTCTCGCAGAAGAAAGAACACGTGGCAGATAACACTCTCCGCCTTCATCACAAGAACTCTTCCATTCTCAATTACTGATCAGTGTCATAAAATACTCTGAGGTTCATCATCAATAACTGGATATATCACATTCATCTTCATCGACATCGACAATAGCATCCTTCCGTCGATCTTTAGTGCTCATCGTTTTGGCATAGTGTCGATTAGTGTGGTTCTCTATACATATTCATGATTAATGGTTTCATTGGACGTGATATTTGAGACAAACAATAAGAAGCAATGAGCGGTAATAGTAGATTTCAAGAGCAAGGAAAGCTCACGGCCGAAGATGCATGGAAATGGTTAGGTGAAAATTTTCGACGAGTAGAGGTGAAAATAAATCCTTCCATGCTTCCTTTTTTCCTACCACTGAAATCACTTCCAAGTACTGGTGATAGTATAGATAGGTTTCAATTACGGTTCCATGACGTCAATCACAATACATTATCATTACCCACTTGTTTGAGCATATCAAATAACATCAGTAACAATCCCCTTGGTGTGATCGGCAACAACAATCCAAAGAACATCTCCCATGATTTGCATTTAATGGCAACAATCTGGGATAAGGTATGATTGTATGAATGTCGATTATCACTAAATACCCATTATTTGCAGAATTTTCGATACATTTATTCTCATGATTCATGTTCTTTTATCCTCTTCAAACTCAAACATTTAGAATGACGAACTAAATGAAGATGACCCAAGAGCTTTGCGCCTTCATCGTGTTTCTGTTAAACAACACAATAATGAGGAAATAGCACCACTTCTGCCAAAAGATTCCACTATTGAAGACAATGAAAAGTGGTTTGATACCTTACTGGGCGGCCCTTACTCTAACAAGGCAAACAAGAAGAGTAAAAAGACCTCTCCTAACCTCCGTAAAGTATTACAGTTCGATGCATTCAAAAAAGAAGGTCTGAAAGAGCTCTGTTCTGCATGTGGTATTGAAGAACCTGAAGATCTCCCTGCAAAAGATATGTACATCAAGGTATTGAAAGAGGTCATACAACGAGGAACCTTCCAGAATGTTCAGTTCTCTGCCATCGAAGGGTTTCATAGGATGGCAGCTTTAGTGATTACACTCTTAAGGTCGAGTATTGATAAGAACGAGGGAATAATTACGCCAGACAGTCTTCAGGTTGAACAAATCAAAAATTCTCTCCGAATTGATGACTCAAGGAAACTTATATCAGATGAAGATCTACGAACTGCATATACGGATTCTTTTTTTGACGAAAAAAGAGATCCTATTTTAGCAGCCGAACCTTTCACTGTTAAAATTCACTACGCAAACAAACCAAAGTTGCGCGCCTCAGATGTCGAACTGTATTTAAAGCGAGTTAGTAGAGCAATCTCCGACAACAAGAAAGAGTCTGTAACAAGATGTCCTTTTAACAACGTGGGAGATATCCTCGCAGATTTCATGATGAATGTGGACGAAAATGCAGTGACATACAGAGCTGATTTTTCTGGTCCTAAATACCTTTATCCTACGCATGCTCCACACAAAACTTCCCAAGTCGAAAAAGCAATCAATGACTCCCAACATGAACCGACGGGTAAAATACATGGTTATAACACCATGAAAAAAGTATACGAGTACAACGGCGACATTTTGGACAATCCAGTGTACAAGGATTTCATCGAGAACCCACTAAGCGGAGAAAATTTCTCTAGAGTGAAAGATATGATAACACCAAAGTGCTTTGTACCACATGACAAAGTACAAGAGGAATCTAACATACCAGAGAATCTGTCTTTCCCTTTCTACCCAAGTTTTAAGTCTATGAGCGAGGACGTAGGGAAAGAGTTCGGTAATAGATCCAGATTGAATCCATACATCGCGAATAATCTGATAATGGCACCTATGGTTTATACAATATTGTATGCCGCCAAACAAAAGAAAAGTGTTCAAGACGTTCTTTCAGATGATAGGCGCAAAAAAAGTCTTCATTACTTCTTGAGGTTCCATATAAATGCATCCCATAAACCGTCCGTACTTGAAATTCATGGTGCCTACGAACATATATACAAGCTCAACCAAAGTCAAATGCCAAGGTATATATCAGATCCTGATACTGTTGTCCTTGGGGCAACTCAGCTGATTTTGACGATGTATATGGCAGTCCTGGCGATCAATACAGAACCTTCGTCGAGTATTCCCTGGGCTAAAAGACGAAAGTCTCTTCAAGAAGCAAGCACATGCTTCAGGAATGCATTCAGTCTCATTGGAACAACAGCTGCAGGCCGTGATATCGATGGAATGCTTTCCTTGTTTGGTAAGTTCAAGCTGAATTGCCAAATTTTTTACATGATGAAGAAAAAACTAAAAAGGGGGCAAAAAGGGTTCTGTGTTTATGCCCCCTTTTCTTGATTTTTTTTAGCATGGTGTAATAAGTTTGGCTTTAAACCGTTTGATCCTGATCTTATTGTAATCATTACGTGTTTTTCATGTTGTTTACAGCTAAAATGAACGTACTTTTGTGGGAGTACACTGCTTTACAAGGAAAGACGCTGGCAGATAACGTGCCAAGTAAATTAAAGGGCAACAGGGTCAAGAATAGTTTCTACTTTTGGATCTTGTACCTTCACAACGTCAATGATTTCACCAAAATTGCCAGCAACATTGGTTTCCATCCTATGTTATCACGAGACTCTAATGAGTACATACCACTATTGAAACTTATTGATAACAAATTGAACAATCATGAATCAACTGATATCAATATCAAAAACTGTTTGAAAAATATCACTACAGAGTTACAAACAAAACGTGGACCCTTACATAATATCGTTGTAAACTTGCATTCGGCGACGGAATGTACACACGAATCATTATGGAAGGCTTTTCTTGTTTTAATGATGGTACGTTGGCAAAGAAGGCATCAAAATCTTTGTCGGGTTGAAGGAACGCGTCCGTGGGAAATAGGCTGGCTAATGCCGATCACTTCAAAGCCGAAGCAATCGGATAGCTCCAACGAAAAACCACTCACCCTTAAATGCTTCAAGATTGATGACAAGCATGAGAGCAAGAATCCAACGTCATATCGAAACCTATCACTCACAGATACGTACCCCATCAGTGGTATCGTTAAGAATGATGTAATTACATTACGTGCGCACGCACTACTTCTCTTCGATTTCATTCCAACCGACGATGATTTCACTAACACTAAATCTTCTTTGGATCAGTGGAAAAACGAGAACAAAGGGCCATTATTGACCATAAACCAAATGATTGACCCATGCGGATCAACGAAACCGGCGGCATCACGAACAAGACAAAGTAAGAAAAGAGCTAATCCAGATACAACGTCTCAATTGCAGTCTACTAGCAAGAAAGAAAAGAAAGAGGAAGCAACTGTCGGGCAACAGAATACTGACGAAAAGAACCAAGCTGAAACGATCAATACCAGTGATAGCGAAGCGATGACAACTGATGCAACGAAGAACATCATAACACCGTCTCCCGGAGATGAGAAAAAATCAAATGATAAAAAATCAAATGATTTTACACCGAATGAACAAGACGTACAGAAGTTGTACAAACAGATCAAATGGGACATAGACGATACGGATCCAACTAAACCATTCTCTCTTCCAAATAAAAACTCTGCCAATACATTGATAACAAATCTTCATTCTTTGAAAGCAGACATCGACAAACACTTCAGTGAACAAAAGAATGTTATTCTCAAACGTGATTTTTATCGACAGTTATTTACGATTGATGATGGCCGTAGGGAACATGTTATTGGTGATAAATACAAAAACGTTATGGATTACTATAATTCCAAACAAAAACAACTTGAATCGATCGTCACTTGGGAAACAGTCGAACAAAACCACAAGAATTGTCTCAGTCGATTATATGAACGAGGCTATGATGAAGAAGAATTGAAATGTTTTGAGCACGACGTCAATGGAGGCATTGTCGAAATCGCGAAACAGGTCAAATGGGAGTTTGATACTGTAACAGTCGGAGAGAAGTATAACGACAAAGAGTTTGACCCATATGAGCACAACGACGATTATCTCGTTAACAAGTATGTGGAGGTATGTGACTTCTACGGGAAACAAATTAACACACTTCGTAAAATACAAGTGGCTACGAGGTACTCG